>NZ_PSTO01000005.1:0-150088 GCF_002930975.1 Rathayibacter sp. AY1A3
CCGCTCCTCCGTGTTCGTCATGACTCCCATTGTCCTCCTCCGCACGGCCGCGGGGGCCGCCACGGGCCGGGCGGGGGAGGAGTACGGGGAGTCGGCGCCGGGGAGGAACGTCAGGACGCGTCCTTCACCATCCCGCGGACCGAGAGCTGGACGACCAGCGGCCGGTGGTCGCTCCCGGCGTCGTCGCGGTCGTCGACGACCTGGTAGCCCGAGACCTCCCAGCGTCCGGAGAAGAGGACGTGGTCGATCGGGGCGCCGAGCGCGGGCGGGACCGAGGACGGCCAGGTGCCCAGGGCGGCGCCGCCCGCGACGGTCCCCGCGTCGCGGCAGCCGCCCAGCGCGGCCGAGCCCGGCAGCCCGGTCCAGTGGTCGACCGTGGAGTTCAGATCGCCGAGGACCACGACGTCCTCCTCCGCGGAGCAGAGCGCGGAGACCGAGAGCAGATCGCTCCGCCACTCCGCGAGGCGCGAGGGGATCGGCGCCATGGTGTGCACCGCGGCGAGGACGGGGCGCTCGGGAGTGTCGGGGCGTGCGACGAGGGACGGTGTCGATCCGGTGACGACGGCGGCGGTGTCGACGCTGTAGCCGCCGAGCGAGGGGGAGAGCAGCAGGGCCGCCCCGTCGTCGGCGCCCGACCCGGCGTAGTGGAGGGTCATCGACATCCCCTGGGCGCTGAGCGCGTTCACGACGTCCTGCGCGTGCGTCTGCGAGACCTCGAGGAGGGCGATGCCGTCGACCGCGCTCTCCCGGGCGAGCGAGGCGATCGTGTCGACGGGCACGCCGTCGTGCAGCACGTTCCAGGTCGCGAGGCGCACGTCGGCGAGGCGGTGGGCGCGCGGAGCGGCGGAGTCGTAGCCCCGCGCTCCCTGCACTCCCGCGAGCACGAGCGCGAAGACGACGCCGAGCGCCGCGAGGGCCAGCGCGAGGCGCCTGACCGGAGCGACGAGGACCGCGATCACGACCAGGACAGCGGCGAGCCCGACGGCCGCCGCGCCCGTCGCGAGCCGGAACGGCACCAGCTGGGCGAAGGGGGCCTCCCGGGCGATCCCGAAGAAGCCGGGCGCCGCGACCACCAGCAGAGCGATCGCCACGATCACCGCCACCGCGGTCTTCACCAGTCTCGTCCCCATCGCCGCCCAGGCTACTAGGGCATCGGAGGGCTCGCAGGCGGCGCGTCTACGATGAGCGCATGCATGTCGACGGGGGCCGTTACGACCTCCACACCCACTCCGTCGTCTCCGACGGCACCGAGGCTCCGGCCGTCCTGGTGCGGGCCGCGGCCGCGGCCGGGCTCGCCGGAGTGGCGCTCACCGACCACGACACGACCGGCGGCTGGGCCGAGGCGCTCGCCGCGGCCGAGGAGGCGGGCATCGACCTGCTGCCCGGCATGGAGCTCTCCTCCCGCGTCGGCTGGGCCAGCGTCCACGTCCTCGCGTACCTCGTCGATCCGGCGGATCCGGGGCTCGTGGCCGAGACCGCGCGCATCCGCTCGGCCCGCACGCACCGCGCGGAGGCGATCGTCACCGCGATCGCGGCCGACTACGACCTCACCTGGGACGACGTCCTCGCCCAGACCAGCCCGGGCACGACCATCGGGCGTCCGCACATCGCCGACGCGCTCGTCGCCCGCGGCCTGGCCACCGACCGCTCCGCGGCCTTCGCGGGGATCCTCGACTGGCGCGGCGGCTACTACCGCCCGCACTACGCGCCCGACCCGGTCGACGCCGTGCGCCTGGTCCGCGCGGCGGGCGGGGTCCCGGTCATCGCGCACCCGGCCGCGAGCGCCCGCGGGATCGCGGTCGAGTCGATCCTCCCGCAGCTCGTCGACGCCGGCCTGTTCGGCCTCGAGGTCGAGCATCGCGAGAACACGGCCGACGGCAAGCGCCGCCTGCGCGAGCTCGCGGAGCAGTACTCGCTCGTCACCACGGGCTCGAGCGACTACCACGGCACGGGCAAGCCCAACCGCCTGGGCGAGAACACGACCGCGCGCGCGACCGTCGACGCGATCCGCTCCTCCGCCCGCTGAGTCGCGGAGAGCCGCTGACAGGCGGAGAGCCGCCGGATCACCGTGACCGCTGAGGGGCGAGAGCCGCTGAGTCGCGTGGGGACACCGCTGAGTCGCGGGAGAGCCGCTGAGACGCCGGGAGCCCGCCCTCCCGCGACGGATCGCGGGGGGACGGGCTCGGGGCGCGGAGGCTCAGGCCTGCGCGTCGGGGCGCGGCGAGCGGCGGCGCGACCGGGTGCGGCGGCGCGGCTCGCTGTTGCCGTCGTGGTGCTCCTTGCTCTCGCTCGAGGGAGCGGGGCCGGTCTGCTGCGGAGCGGTCGAGTCGGCGGAGTCGGAGCGGGTGCGGCGACGCGGCGGCCGGTCGCCCCGCTCGGAGCGCTCGCCCCGGTCCGGGCGCGCGTCGGCCTTCGCCTCGGCGGGGATCGGGGTCGGCTTCAGCCGTCCCTTGGTCCCCGCGGGGATGTCGAGGTCGGTGTAGAGGTGCGGCGACGACGAGTAGGTCTCGACCGGGTCGGGCTGGCCGAACTCCAGCGCCCGGTTGATGAGGGCCCACTTGTGCAGGTCCTCCCAGTCGACGAAGGTCACCGCGATGCCGGTCTTGCCCGCGCGCCCGGTGCGGCCGACGCGGTGCAGGTAGGTCTGGTCGTCGTCCGGGATCGTGTGGTTGATCACGTGGGTGACGTCGTTCACGTCGATGCCGCGCGCGGCGACGTCGGTGGCGATCAGGATGTCCTTCTTGCCGGCCTTGAACGCCGCCATCGCGCGCTCGCGCTGCTCCTGGTTGAGGTCTCCGTGCACGGCCGCCGCGTTGAAGCCGCGGTCGTTGAGCTCCTCGACGATGCGGGCCGCGGCGCGCTTCGTGCGGGTGAAGATGACGGTCTTGCCGCGGCCCTCGGACTGCAGGATGCGCGCGATGACCTCGTCCTTGTCGAGCGAGTGCGCCCGGTAGACGATGTGCTTGATGTTCGCCTGCGTGATGCCCTCGTCGGGGTCGGTCGCGCGGATGTGGATGGGCTTGTTCATGAAGCGGCGCGCGAGCGCGACGATCGCGCCCGGCATCGTCGCCGAGAAGAGCATGGTGTGGCGGGTGGGCGGCGTCTGCGCGAACAGCTTCTCGATGTCCGAGAGGAAGCCCAGGTCGAGCATCTTGTCGGCCTCGTCGAGGACCATCACCTGCACGTTGGCGAGCGAGAGCAGGCGCTGCCCGGCGAGGTCCAGGAGGCGGCCGGGGGTGCCGACGACGATCTGCGCGCCGGCCTTCAGCTGCTCGATCTGGCCCTCGTAGGCCTTGCCGCCGTAGATCGAGACGATCTTGGTCGGCCGGTTGGAGGCGGCCAGCTCGATGTCCTCGGTGACCTGCACGGCGAGCTCGCGGGTCGGGACGACGATGAGCGCCTTGACGCCCGGCTCCGGGTCGGTGCCGAGGGCCTGGATGAGGGGGAGGCCGAAGCCGAAGGTCTTGCCGGTGCCGGTCTTGGCCTGGCCGATGATGTCCTGCTTCTGCAGGGCCAGGGGGATCGTCTGCTCCTGGATGGGGAACGGCTCGAGGATGCCCTTGGCGGCGAGTGCGGCGACGATGTCGTCGTCGATGTTCAGATCGGAGAAAGTCACGGAGTGAAGCGCCTGTCGTGTCGAACGGTCTACGCCCCTGTACGACTCCGGGCGCAGGGTCACCGATCCAGCGCCGGTGACATCCCGGCGAGTCTACTGCTCCCGGCCCCGCCGGCCCCGGAACCCCGCTCCTCCGGCGCCCTATGCTGAGGAAATGGCTGCCTGGTTCCGACGTCGACGTCCCCTGCTCGAGGTGCCCCGCCTGACGCCCCGCGGGGAGTCGAGCCAGAAGCGCGACCGCGTCGACCTCGCCGACCTCACCCCCGAGGTGCTGCCCTACCTCGGCCAGGTCGCCTACCTCCAGCTCGCGGTGTTCGAGGTGCTGGCGCGCGCCGTCGCCGAGACCGACGACCTCGCGGACAAGGAGGCCATCTCCTCCGCCGCCGGCACGGCGCTCGCGAAGCACCACGCGGTCGTCGCCGAGCTGCGCCGCCGCGACGTGGAGCCCGGCGAGGCCATGACTCCGTTCCGCCCCGCGATCGACACCTTCGAGCGGCTCACCCGCGGTGCGGACCTCCACGAGACGCTGCTCTCGGCGTACATCACGGCGGGCCTGCTCGACGACTTCTTCATCCGCCTCACCGGCGGGCTGCCCACCGACGTGGGGCCGCGCATCGCGCAGACGCTCGGCGCGGACACGGGCGTCGACGGCGTGATCGCGATCCTCCGCCGCGAGATCGCCGCGGACGAGCGCCTGGGCTCGCGCCTGGCCGTCTGGGGCCGCCGCCTGGTGGGCGACACCCTCCTCGTGGCGCGCTCCGCGCTGATGGGGTCGGGCAACCACGACTCCGACGAGTCGCGGATCGAGCCGGTGTTCACCGAGCTCATCGCCTCGCACACGCGCCGGATGGACGCGCTGGGGCTCACGGCCTGACGGTTCCCGGCGTCGCACTGCCCCGGAATCCGGAACGACGGAGGCGCGGAAGTCCGAGGACTCCCGCGCCTCCGGCTCGGATCAGGGGGCGACGCGTCCCGAGAGCATCGCCTGCAGGGAGGCCTCGTCGCGGCGGGCGCGGCTGCGCCCGAGCGAGAGGCCGACCGGAACGACGACCACGGCGGTCGCGACGAGGGACAGGACCCAGATCAGGCCGCCGTCCCACGGCAGGCCCGCCCAGGTCAGTGCGACCCAGACGACTGCGGCGACGAGGCCGCCGATCGCCGGGACCAGCACGGAGCCGTGCAGGTGCCGGTGCGGCAGCCCGTAGCGCGCGGCGAGACCGATCAGGACCCCGAACAGGGTGATGAAGAGGAGCTCCACGACGTGTCCGCCCGGGACGCTCTAGGCGACGAAGCCGACGCGGCGCGACTCCTCGGAGCCGACCTCGACGAAGGCGATGGTGGCGGTCGGGACGATGTAGATCTTGCCCTTCTCGTCGCGGAGGCGGAGGACGGCGGTGCCGGCCTCGAGAGCGGTGGTCACCGTCTTCTCGACCTCGGTCACGGACATCGACGACTCGAAGTTGAGCTCGCGCGGGGTGTTGACCATTCCAATACGGATTTCCACCAGCAGTGCCTTTCGGGAGGGGACGAGGGTGTCAGGATACGGGACCGCGCTCGGACGACCGCGCCGGTTTCGCGGTGAGCGGAGCGGGCTGCCGGGGCTCCCGGCGGGGACGGGCGGGAGTGTCGGACCCGGTGGCTACCGTGGTCGTGTGACCGCTCCCGCGACCCCCGCTCCCTCCACCGCAGCCTCCGTCGGCGAGGCGCTCCCGGGCGAGCCCGCGGTCGTGCTGGACGACTCCCAGCGCGCGGTGCTCGCGCTGCCCGAGGGCCGCAGTGCCGCCGTGCTCGGGGCGCCGGGGACGGGCAAGACCACGACGGTCGTCGAGCTGGTCGCCGAGCGCGTCCTCGAGCGGGGGTACCCGCCCGAGTCGGTCGTGGTGCTCGCGGCCAGCCGCACCGCCGCCACCGCCCTGCGCGACGTGCTCGCCCTGCGGCTGGGAGTGCCGACCCGGGGCCCGCTCGCCCGGACCGCGACCTCGCTCGCGTTCGAGGCGGTCACCTCCTCCGCCAAGGAGCGCGGCCTCGAGCGGCCGACCCTCCTGACCGGCGGCGAGCAGGACGCACTCCTCTCGGAGCTCGTCGAGGGCCACCTCGAGGAGGGGACCGGCCCGCGGTGGCCGGAGGAGTTCAGCCCCGAGGTGCTGCGGCTGCGGACCTTCCGGACCGAGCTCCGCGAGTTCGGGATGCGGGCGACCGAGCACGGGCTCGACTCGGACGCGATCCGCGCCCTCGGGGTCGACGCCGAGCGCGGGGAGTGGAGCGCGGCGGCCGACGTGCTCGACGAGCTGCGCGAGGTGGTCGAGTGGATGGCGCCCCAGGCGGGCACCCGTCTGGACGCGGCGGAGTTCGCGGCCTACGCGGCCGAGGCGATCCGCGCGGGCGAGGGCGGCGAGCGGATCGACGCGCTGCGCCTCGTCGTCGTCGACGA
The DNA here is from genome assembly GCF_002930975.1 of Rathayibacter sp. AY1A3. Taxonomy (NCBI): domain Bacteria; kingdom Bacillati; phylum Actinomycetota; class Actinomycetes; order Micrococcales; family Microbacteriaceae; genus Rathayibacter; species Rathayibacter sp. AY1A3. The sequence goes on from NZ_PSTO01000005.1 coordinate 6,048, forward strand.
CCTCCAGGAGGCGAGCGAGTCGACGCTCGTGCTGCTGCGCGCGCTGACGGAGCGCGGGGTGACCGTGATCGCGCTGGGCGACCCGGACGTGGCGACCAGCGCCTACCGCGGCGCGGCCTCCGACACGCTCGGCCGGTTCGCCGCGAGCATCGGCGCGTCCGACGTCGAGACGCTGGTGCTCGCTCGGGTGCACCGCCACTCGGCCGCGCTGCGGGCGGTCGTGTCGGCGGCGACCGAGCGGATCGGCACCGCGGCGGCCGGCCGGCAGCGGGCGGCGGTCGCGGCTCCGGCCCCCGACGCGGGCCCGGCGCCCGTCCTGGTGCTGCACGCCCCGACGGCGGCGCGGGAGGCGGCGACGGTGGCGCGGCTGCTGCGCGAGCGGCGGCTGCGCGACGGAGTGGCGTGGCGGCGGATGGCGGTCGTCGTCCGCTCCGGAGCCGCGGTCCAGCCGCTGGTGAAGGCGCTCGCGGTGGCGGAGGTGCCGACCCGCTCCGTGCTCGCCGGGCGGGCGCTGCGCGACGATCACGCGGCCCGGGCGCTGCTCGTGCTGGTCGGCGTCGCGATCGGCGAGCGGCCCCTCGACGCGGAGCTCGCGGCGGAGCTGCTGCTCGGCCCGTTCGGCGGGGTCGACCGGCTGGGGCTGCGCAGGCTCCGGCTCGCGCTCCGGGCGGAGGAGCTGGCCGGCGGCGGCATCCGCGCGAGCGACCCGCTGCTGGTCGAGGCCCTCGCAGCGCCCGGCCGATTCGCGACCATCGACTCCGCTCCCGCCCGGCAGGCCGAGCGGCTGGCCGTGACGATCGACCGGGTCCGCCGCCTGCACGAGGAGGGGGGCTCGATCGAGGAGCTCCTGTGGTCGGCGTGGGAGTCCAGCCGCGTCGCGTCCTCCTGGCGCGAGCTCGCCCTCGGCACCGGCCTGACCGCCGCCGAGGCCAACCGCAACCTCGACGGCGTGGTCGCCCTCTTCAGCGCCGCGCGCCGGTTCGTGGAGCGGGCGACCGGGCACTCCGCGATCGGCTTCGTCACCGAGATCCTCGAGGCGGAGGTCCCCGAGGACACTCTCGCTCCGCGCTCCGTCGAGGACGCGGTCCTCATCGGTACGCCCTCCTCCGTCGTCGGCCTCGAGTTCGACGTCGTGGTGGTGGCGCGGCTGCAGGACGGCGTCTGGCCCAACCTCCGCCAGCGCGGCTCGCTGCTCGATCCGGACGGCCTGCTGCGGCACGCCCGCGGCGAGGGCGGACTGCTGCTCGACGCCCGCAAGGCCACTCTCGACGACGAGCTCCGGATGTTCGCCCTGGCCGCCTCGCGCGCTCGGCGGCAGCTGGTGCTCAGCGCCGTCGCGGGCGAGGACGAGACGCCCTCCCTCTTCTTCCGCCTCACCCCGCCGGACGCGCCTCGGCTCGATCCGGCCTCCGCGGTGCCGCTCACGCTGCGCGGGGCGGTGGCGGCGCTGCGCCGGACCGCCACCACACCGGACTCGACCGAGGCTCCCGCCGCCATCCGAGGGCTCAGCGCCCTGGCGCTCGCGGAGGTCCCGGGCGCCGACCCCTCCTCCTGGTCCGGGGTGCTCGAGCCCTCGACCACGGAGCCGCTCTTCGACGTCGGCGACCCCGAGCGTCCCGTCTCCGTCTCGCCGAGCCGCCTCGAGGCCTTCGAGCGGTCCCCTCTGGACTGGTTCGTCGACGCCGTCTCCGGCTCCACGACGAGCACGGCGATGGGGGTCGGCACCCTCGTGCACTGGGTCCTCGAGAACGCCGAGCGGCCCGATCCGCAGGAGCTGTGGGCGGCTCTCGAGTCGCGGTGGCCCGAGCTGGTCTTCGAGTCGCCCTGGCTGGGGGAGCGGCAGAAGCGCGTCACACGGCGGCTGATCGACGGCCTCGCGGGCTATCTCGCCGACTTCGAGCGCGGGGGAGGCGTGGTGCTCGGCCGCGAGCAGCAGTTCGAGCTCGACGTCCCGCCCGCCCGGGTGCGCGGCTCGATCGACCGCGTCGAGCGCGCGGCCGACGGCTCCGTCACGATCGTCGATCTCAAGACGGGCCGCAGCACCCCCCGCAAGGACGACATCGCCGAGCACGCGCAGCTGGGCAGCTACCAGCTCGCCGTCGCCGAAGGGGCGATCGAGGCGGCCGACCCGGCCGACGGGGGAGTCGCGAAGCTGCTCTTCGTGGCGACGGGCGTGCGCGGGAAGCCGTACCGCGAGGTGGTCCAGGAGCGCTTCGGCGAGGAGGAGCTGGAGCGGCTGCGCGAGCGCGTCCGCGCCGCGGCCCTGGGCATGGCGGCGGCGGGCTTCTCGGGCCTGCTCGACGCGACCCCGTTCTCCCCCGGCGACGCCCTGCGGTACCGCATCCACGCGGTACCCGAGGTCCCGGGGGACGGCCTCCTGGCGATCGACGAGGTCGACGAGTCAGAGGACCCGGAGGACTCCGAGGAGCCGGGTCCCGATGCGCCGGCCGATCCATCCGGCCCCGCCGACCCCGACCCCTCCGCCGTCTCCGAGGAGGAGCTGCCGTGATCGACGCCCTGACCATCGCCGAGCGCCTCGACCTGCGTCCGCCCACCGCCGAGCAGCGCGCCGTCATCGAGGCGCCGCTCGAGCCGGCCCTCGTGGTCGCCGGCGCCGGCAGCGGCAAGACCGAGACGATGGCCAACCGCGTCCTCTGGCTCCTCGCGAACGGCCACGCGGCGCCGTCGGAGGTGCTCGGCCTCACCTTCACCCGCAAGGCGGCGGCCGAGCTCGGCGAGCGCATCGGGCGGAGGATCGACCAGCTCGGCGCGGCGGGCCTGCTCCCGCTCGCGCCCGGGCAGTCGGCGCCCGACCCGTTCGAGGCCGCCACCGTCTCGACCTACAACGCCTTCGCGAACACGATCTTCCGCGACAACGCAGCCCTGATCGGCCGCGAGGGGGATGCGACCGTGCTCTCCGAGGCCTCCGCCTGGCATCTCGCGCGGGGAGTCGTGGCCGACACGGCCGATCCGCGCATCCTCGAGGTGGAGGCGGGGATCGACCGGCTGACCGACCTCGTCGTCTCGCTCGCGCACGACCTCGCCGACAACCTCGCCGATCCGGCCGCGGTCGCCGCGTTCGCCGAGGACTTCCTCCGCCTGGGCGAGCTGCCGCGCGGAGGTAGCGGCTCGGGGCTCTACCGCGAGCTCGAGAAGGCGCTGCAGGCCGTGGGCGCGCTGCCGGTGCTGACGGCGCTCGCCGAGCGGTTCCAGGAGGCGAAGGCCGAGCGCGGCTTCGTCGAGTTCTCGGACCAGGTGGCCCTCGCGCTGCGGATCGTCGACCGGGTGCCGCGGATCGTGGACGAGCACCGCGCGAGGTACCGGGTGGTGCTCCTCGACGAGTACCAGGACACCTCCGTGCTGCAGACCCGCCTCCTCTCGCGGCTCTTCGCCGGGCAGGGAGTGATGGCCGTGGGCGACCCGCACCAGTCGATCTACGGCTGGCGCGGTGCGAGCGCCGAGGGGCTCGGCCGCTTCGGCACCGATTTCGGGGGAGCGGGCCGCTTCTCCCTCAGCACGAGCTGGCGCAACGGCCGCCGTGTGCTGACCGCCGCGAACGCGATCGTGGAGCCGCTGTCGGCGAGCAGCGCGGTCGCGGTCGACACGCTGAGCGCGGGGCCTCAGGCCTCCGAGCACCCGGTCGAGCTCACCTTCCCCGAGACGATCGAGGAGGAGGCGGACGACGTCGCCGCCTGGTTCGCCGGGCGGCTGCGCGAGAACGCCGAGCCGCCGTCGGCCGCGGTGCTCTTCCGGGTGCGCGCGCACATGGACCGCTTCGCCGCCGCGCTGGCGAAGCACGGCGTCCGGTACCACATCCTCGGCATCGGGGGCCTGCTGCGGCAGCCCGAGATCGCCGACCTCGTCGCCGCGCTCACCGTCGTCGAGGACCCGGCCGCCGGCAGCGAGCTCGTCCGCCTCCTGGCCGGCGCCCGCTGGCGTCTGGGCGTCCGCGACCTCAAGGCGCTGCGCGACCTCGCCTCGTGGCTCGCGGCGCGCGACCACGCGCACCGGCTGCTCCCGGAGGAGGTGCGCGAGCGGATGCGCGCGTCCGTCACCGAGGGCGAGGGCGGCTCGATCGTCGAGGCCCTCGACTTCATCGCGGCGCGCCGCCCCGGCGACGACGGGCGGATCGACCACTCCGCGCTCGGCGGGTTCAGCGCCGAGGGCCTGCGGCGCCTGCACGAGGCGGGCACCCTGTTCGCCCGGCTGCGCGCCCGGGCCGGGCTCGACCTCCTCGACTTCGTCACCCTGGTCGAGCAGGAGCTGGGCCTGGACATCGAGGTCGAGGCGAACGAGTCGCGCGGGGACGGCCGCGCCAACCTCGAGGCCTTCCGCGAGGCGGTGGCCGGGTACCTGCAGACGGACGACCGCGGCGCCGGCACCGGCTCCTCCCTCCGCGGATTCCTCCGCTGGCTCGTCCTCGCGGACAAGCGCGACGGTCTGGCCCCGCGACCGGAGGACCCGGAGCCGGGGACGGTGCAGCTGCTGACGATCCACGGCTCCAAGGGTCTGGAGTGGGACCTCGTCGCCGTCCCGCGGATGGTCGACGGCGAGCTCCCCGGCACGCCGGTCGAGGGCTTCCGCGGGTGGGTCAGACTGGGCGCGATGCCCTACGCGTTCCGCGGCGACGCCGCCGAGCTCCCCGATCTCGCCTGGCGCGGCTGCAGCACGCAGAAGGAGGTCGTCGACGCGATCGGAGCGTTCGGCGACACCCTCCGCGAGCGCAACGAGGCGGAGGAGCGGCGTCTCGCCTACGTGGCCGTCACGCGGGCGCGTCACCACCTCCTGCTCAGCGGCTCGTGGTGGGCCGGCCAGGCCAAGCCGCGCGGACCGGGCGTCTTCCTCCGCGACCTCGAGGAGGCCGGCACGATCCCGCCGCTGCCGACCGAGCCCGCGAACGAGGAGAACCCGCTCGAGCGGGCCCCGCGCACGTTCCGCTGGCCCCACGATCCGCTCGGCTCCCGCGGCGACCGGGTCCGCGCCGCCGCCGCCCGGGTCCGCAGCGCCGAGCCCGCTCTGCTCGGGGCGCGCGGCGACGACATCCGCCTGCTGCTCGCCGAGCGGGCGGTGCGGCTGGCCGGGGGCGAGCGCACGCCGCTGCCCACCCGCATCCCCGCCTCCCGGTTCAAGGACATCGTCAGCACGCCGGACGAGGTCGCCGCGCAGCTGCGCCGGCCGATGCCGGAGCGCCCCTACCGGCAGACCCGGCTCGGCACGACCTTCCACTCCTGGGTCGAGAACCGCTTCGGCGTCCAGGGCGGGGCGGAGGCGGTCGACACCTTCCCCGACGAGCTCGACGACGCCGGCCCCGCGAGCGTCGAGCAGGAGCGGCTCGACGCCCTGATCGCCACGTTCGAGCGCTCGGAGTGGGCCGACCGGCGCCCGGAGGCGGTCGAGATCGAGATCCACCTCCAGCTCGCCGGCCACGTCGTCGTCTGCAAGCTCGACGCGGTTTACCCGACGGAGGACGGCGTGCAGATCGTCGACTGGAAGACCGGGCGAGCGCCGAAGGACGCTGCCGACCTCGAGCTCAAGCAGTTCCAGCTCGCGCTGTACCGGCTCGCCTACTCGCGCTGGCGGGGGGTGCCGCTCGAGAGCGTCGACGCCGTGTTCTACTTCGTCGCCGATGACCTCGTGCTGCGGCCCGAGCGGTTCTACTCCGAGCGCGAGCTCGCGGAGTCGCTCTCCTCGGCGACGGGAGCGAGCCCGCGGCCGTGAGCGGAGGAGCTCGTGCGGGCTCCCGGCGTGCGGTTGAGCAGCTCCTCGACCTCTGAGACCGCCAGCACCGGGCCGGTGTCGGTCGAGAGGGGCGCGGAGAGGTCGCCGAGCACGCTGTCGACCAGCGTGTCGAGCATGGCGACCGCGTCGTCCACGATGGCGGAGTCGTCGGTCTCGGTGCCGTGCAGCAGCCAGCGGGCGAGCTCGAGCTCGGCGTAGAGCTGGGCGCGCTGGCGGATCGTGCGGTCCACTGCTCCCGCGCGCATCCGGGAGTAGGCGGAGAGCGCCGTCTCGGAGCCCGGGGCGCTCAGCAGCCAGTGCAGGTCGCGGGCCGGGTCGCCGACCCGCAGCGCCGCCCAGCCGAGCACGGCCGCGACGACGTCGCCCGAGCGGAGGAAGGAGTCGGCGGTCATCGAGCCGTTCACCACGGTCGGGTCGAACTGCCAGAGCGCCTCGTCGGAGGAGGCCGACTCCCAGCGCGCGACGAGCGCCGCCGGGACGTGGCCGGTGTCGGCCGCGCGCTCGATCACCGCGACCGTCTCGTTCACGCTGTCGCGCGCGGTCGCGATCGGCAGGCCCGCCTCCTGGACGAACGACACCGGGAGCGAGTGGATCGCCCCGATGGCCCGGCCGATCGAGTCCGCGAGCCCGCTCTGCGCGGCCACGTCGTCGATGAGGACGCGATCTCCCTCGAGGTACTCGTAGACGACCGCGCGGGTGCCGTCGAACGGCGTCTGCCCGACGCTCTCCTGCAGATCGAAGGGCAGGCGGCTGCGGATGCCGGCGGTCAGCGCCCGGAGCGCGACGAGGTCGCCGAGCTGCTCCTGCTCCGCGAGCGCGGACGTGGGAACGCGCACGACGAGGCGGGCGCTCTCGCGCGTCGTCAGCAGGGCGGAGTCGAAGTCGCCGTGCGTCGAGGACGTGAAGGGGCGCGCGGAGCGGACGTCGAGGCCCTCGACGGCCGAGGTGGCCAGCGCGGCTAGAGTGAGATGGGATCTGGCCATGGTTTCCAGGGTAGGCGGCTCGTGCCCGGCCGGCCCGCCGCCACGCGCTGTCCCGCCGATGCCGTCGAAGGCCCGCGACAGCGGTCCTCGCGGCCCCCGTCACGAAATGAGCCCCGGATGTCACTGCCCTTCGCCGATCGCCTCCCGCTCTCGCGACAGGCGGCCGACCGCGACGGCGTCGGACGCTCACGGCCCGCGCTCTTCGACGAGCTGCTCGCCGATCCCGCCACCCGCGTGCTCGTCCTGCACCACGACCGGACCCTGGTCGAGGCCGACCGCCTCCTCCTGCGCCGCCCCGAGGACGTGACCGCCGGAACCCTCCGGATCTACCTCGGCCGCACGCTCGCCGAGGCCCCCGGCGAGCCGGTCGGAACCCCTGTCATCGCGACCGTCCTCACCGACGCGGCCGCCGCCGAGCTCGAGCCCGACGAGGAGCGGTGGAGCGGCCTGCGCCCGATCGCCGAGCGCCTGAGCGACCGCGACGCGGGCCTGTTCACCGAGGCTCTCGCCATCGCGAACTGGCACGCCTCGCACGGCTACTCGCCCCGCAACGGCGACCCGACCGTCGTCGAGCAGGGCGGCTGGGTCCGCCGCTCGCCCACCGACGGCAGCCAGGTCTTCCCGCGCACGGATCCGGCGATCATCGTCTGCGTCCTCGACGCGGACGACCGCCTCCTCCTCGGCTCGAACGCGATGTGGGGCGCCGGCCGCTTCTCCCTGCTCGCCGGCTTCGTCGAGCCGGGCGAGTCGCTCGAGGCCGCCGTGATCCGCGAGATCGGCGAGGAGTCGGGCATGCGCGTCGTCGACCCGCAGTACCTCGGCTCGCAGCCCTGGCCCTTCCCCGCCTCCCTCATGGTCGGCTTCACCGCCCGCCTCGCCGAGGACCAGTCCCCGGAGGATCTGCTCCCGGACGGCGAGGAGATCGTCGAGCTGCGCTGGTTCACCCGGCAGCAGCTGCACGACTCGCTCGAGTCCGTGCTGCTGCCCGGCCGCTCGTCGATCGCCCGCGCGATGATCGAGGACTGGTACGGAGGCGAGCTGGAGAACGGCCCGATCGCGTGACCCTGCTCGACGGACTCGACGAGGGGCAGCGCGAGGCGGCGGAGGCGCTGCTGGGGCCGGTCTGCGTCCTCGCGGGAGCGGGCACGGGCAAGACCCGGACGATCACGCACCGCATCGCGCACGGAGTGGCGACCGGCGTCTACACGCCCGGCCGCGTCATGGCCCTGACCTTCACCAGCCGCGCCGCGGCCGAGCTGCGCTCGCGCCTGCGGGTGCTCGGCGCCGGCGGTGTCCAGGCCCGCACCTTCCACGCCGCCGCCCTCTCGCAGCTCGGCTACTTCTGGCCGCAGCTGGTGGGGGGCACGATGCCCCAGCTGCTCGACGGCAAGGCCCGCCTGCTCGGGCACGCGGCAGAGCGGCTCCGCCTGAAGCTCGACACGGCGACGCTCCGCGACCTCTCGGCCGAGATCGAGTGGCGGAAGGTGTCCGCCCTCTCCCTCGAGCAGTACGCCGTCGCCGCCCGCACGCGCCCCCTGCCCGGACGGCTCACCCTGGAGCAGACGGTCGCGCTCGTGGACGAGTACGAGGGGCTGAAGGACCAGCGCCGCCAGATCGACTTCGAGGACGTCCTGCTCGTGACCGCCGGGATGCTCGAGTCCGAGCCCGCGATGGCGATGCAGGTGCGCGAGCAGTACCGCTTCTTCGTCGTCGACGAGTACCAGGACGTCTCGCCGCTGCAGCAGCGGCTCCTGGAGCTCTGGCTCGGCGACCGGAGCGACCTCTGCGTCGTCGGCGACGCCAGCCAGACCATCTACTCCTTCGCGGGTGCGCGGGCCGACTACCTCCTCGACTTCCCGTCCCGCTGGCCGGCCGCCACCGTGGTGCGCCTGGAGGAGAACTACCGCTCGGCCGTGCCGATCGTGCAGACCGCGAACCGCCTCATGCGGGGCAGGCCCGGCGCCCTCTCGCTCCACGCCGTCGCCGCCGCCGAGGCGCCGGAGCCCGCGATCGACGCCTACCCGGACGACATCGCGGAGGCGCGCGGGATCGCGGCGCGGGTCGCGGCCGACATCGAGGCGGGGGTGCGCCCCTCCGACATCGCGGTCCTCTTCCGCACCAACAGCCAGTCGGCGGTCATCGAGCACGCCCTGCACGAGCGTGGAGTGAGCGCGCACATGCGCGGCGGCAAGCGCTTCTTCGACCTGCCCGAGGTGAAGCAGGCCGTGATGCAGCTGCGCGCGGCGTCCGTGTCGATCAGCGGCGAGCCGCTGTTCAAGTCGGTGAGCGACGTCCTCCGCTCGCTCGGCTGGAGCGCCGAGCCCCCGTCGGCGCCCGGTGCGGTGCGCGACCGGTGGGAGTCGCTGGACACGCTGGCCCGCCTCGTCGACGAGGCCCCTGCCGGATGGACCTTCCGCCAGTTCACCGACGACCTGATCGCACGCCAGCAGGTGCACCACGAGCCGGACCGCGGCGCGGTCACCCTCGCCACGCTGCACTCGGCGAAGGGCCTCGAGTGGGAGTCGGTGCACCTGATGGGGCTCGCCGAGGGCCTGCTGCCGATCTCGTACGCCGCCGGCCTCGAGGCGATCGACGAGGAGCGGCGCCTCCTCTACGTCGGCATCACCCGGGCCCGCCGGCGCCTGCGCCTCTCGTGGGCGCGCTCGACGGTCGGCCGCGTCACGCGGAGGGAGCCGTCGCGCTTCCTCGAAGAGCTCGGCACGCGCACTCGGGGTGCGGCTCCCGCTCCCGCACGGTGAACGCTCCGGAGGCGTCGCTGTAGACCCGCTCGGCCGCGCGGAGCCCTCGCCAGCCCGCGAGGAGCCGCCGCAGCACGGCGTCGGCGGCCGCCACGGCGATCGCCGCGCTCGCGAGCGGCGTGCGGGTGGGGGCTGAGCGGCCGAGCACCTGGATCACGAGGCGCGCGCGATCCGGGTCGAGGTCCATCCGGTCCCGCTCGGCGCAGTGCAGGCACGGTCCGGACCCCGGCTCCACCAGGGGTCCGAGGCGCACCGATTCGTCGCCGAACACCACCGCCAGGTGCGGCACATCGGCCGCGAGCCAGTGCGCGGCGCGGGCGGGGGCGACCGCGAAGTCGGCGATCAGCACGGCGAGGTCCGGCGTCCCGTCGTCGGCGAGCAGCGAGCAGCCCTCGCTCCGGAGCAGCGTGCGCAGTGCGTCCGGTGCCGCGCCCGTCCCCTCGACGACGACCCGCGGTGCCGGGGGAGGGCCGGGCTCGACGCTGCGCAGCAGGACCGGCCGGAGCGCCTCGAGCACCTCGTCGACCCGCGCCTCGCTCGCTCCGGCGCGCGCCGCGATCAGGCGGACGGTGCCGGCGCTGGTGCCCACGCGGAGGGCGTCGAGCAGCAGCTCCTCCGGGTAGCCGACGCCGTCCAGGACCGCGTGCGGCCGGTCGAGGCCGAGCTGCACCGCGGTCGCGGAGCGCCAGAGCAGGGGGAGTCGGGGATCGAGCCGGAGCACCATCCGGCGATCATGGCCGAGACCGGCCCGGCGCCGCGCGAGTTGTCCACAGGCGGGCGCCGGACGGGGGGTCAGACGGGGCGGTCGCCCGTGGGGGAGGAGCCGCGGTCGTCGTCGTCCGGCGAGCCGGCGTCGTCGGTCGTGTCCGGAGCGTCTCCGGAGGCGCCGTCGCCCTCGCGCGGCATCGTGCCGTTCAGCAGGTCCTCCAGCGCGCGGTCCATCTCGTCGGGCTCCGGGGTCTCGCCGCGGGCCTCGGCCGTGAGCCGGGCGACGAGCGCGCTCGGGTCGTCCAGGTCCTCCGAGCCGGGGAGCAGGTCGGGGTGCGACCAGAGGGAGTCGCGGGCCTCGGGCCCGACGGCGTCGGTCACGGCCTGCCACATCGCGGCGGCCTCGCGGAGGCGGCGCGGGCGCAGCTCCAGGCCGACGAGGGTCGCGAAGGCGGATTCGGCCGGCCCGCCGGAGGCGCGGCGGCGGCGGACCGTCTCGGCGATCGCCCCGGCGCTGGGCAGGCGGGTGGTCGCCGCCGCGGTGACGACGTCGACCCATCCCTCGATGAGGGCGAGGACGGTCTCGAGGCGGCCGTGCGCGGCGAGCTGCTCCTCCGTCTTCGGCGGGATGAGCGCGCCGGAGGTCATCGCGTCGCGGAGCTCCTCGGGGTTCGACGGGTCGAAGCCCTCGGCCAGCTCCTCGAGGCGGGTGGTGTCGATGCTGATCCCGCGCGCGAAGTCGGTGATCTGCGAGATGAGGGCGAGACGGAGCCACTTGCCGTGCCGGAAGAGGCGGGCGTGCGCGAGCTCGCGGACCGCCAGGTACAGCTGCACCTGGTCCAGCGGGATGTCGAGGCCCTCGCCGAACGCGGCGACGTTCTGCGGCAGGATCGCCGCGTCGTTCTCCTCCAGCAGCGGGATGCCGATGTCGCCGCCCGAGACGACCTCGGCGGCGAGCTGCCCGACGACCTGGCCCAGCTGCAGGGCGAACAGGGTGCCGCCGATCCCGCGCATCATGCCCTCGGCACCGGCGATCATCGCCTGCATCTCCTCCGGGGCCTGCTCGCGGAGCACGCGGGTCAGCGCGTCCGAGATGCTCAGCGCCACCGGCTCGGCGAGCTGGGTCCAGACCGGCATCGTCAGGGAGATCCACTCGAGGCGGCTGATCGAGCGCGGCGTGCGGCTCAGCTCGGAGACGTACGCGACCTCGTCGAGCCAGAGCGCGGCGACGCCGAAGGCCGCGTCGATCGGAGCCCGCACGGAGTCGGACACCGGCGCGGACTCGGCGCGCGCGAGCTGCTTCGCCTGCTCGAGCGAGAGCGTCCAGTTGACGCCGCCGTCGCCGTTCTGCTGCATCGCGCTCTGCAGCTGCGAGAGCAGGTTCTGCAGGGCCACCGGGTCGTTCGGCAGTCCCGCCGCTCCGGCGAGCTGCGAGGGGTCGACCGGGCCGTTCCCCGAGAGGAACTGCCGCAGCATCTCCCGGAACTCGTCCTCGGAGCCGCCGCCCGCTCGGTCCGCACTGTCGCCATCGGCCATCGGGATCAGCCCTCCGTCGCTCACGTGAATCCGGTCGCCGCACCGCCTCCGCGGCCCTGCACAGGGCGCCGGTTCCGGCGCGACTCCCAGTCGTGCAAGCTACGTTAGCCCGAGCGCCCGGGGCCTCGGCGTGCAGAGCACCGCTCGGGCCCAGCCCGCTTCCGCCCGCCGCGAACATCCCGGCGGAGCCGCTCCACCCGTTGCCAGAAAGGCCCCCGTGTCGCTGTTCTCCGACGACCCGCGCCCCTCCTCCTCCCCGCGCCGCCCGTGGGTCGGACCGGTCGTCCTCCTCTCGGGTGTCGCCGTCGTGGTCGGTCTGGGCGTCGCGCCCGCCCCCTACGTGATCGAGCAGCCCGGCCCCGTGTTCGACACCCTGGGCAGCAGCAAGGACGTGCCCCTCATCTCGATCCCGGACCGCACCACCTATCCCACGGCCGGCACGCTCGACATGCTCACCGTGTCGGTCGTCGGCAACCCGCAGAGCCTGCCCACCTGGGTCGAGGTCGCGAGCGCCTGGTTCGACAGGACCAAGGCGGTCGTCCCGGTCGACGCGATCTTCCCTCCCTCCTCCACGGTCGAGGAGCGCGACGAGGCCAACCAGGCCGAGATGACCGACTCCCAGCAGGAGGCGATCGCCGCCGCGCTCACCGAGCTCGGCTACCCCGTCGAGCAGCGCGTCTCGGTCGTGCAGGTGCCCGAGGGCTCCCCGGCCGAGGGCGTCCTGGAGGCGGGGGACGAGATCCTCGCGGTCGCGGGCACCCCCGTCGCCGACGCGACCGCCCTGCGCGCGACCCTGCAGACCCTCGGCACCGGCTCCCCGGTGCAGGTCAGCATCGAGCGCGAGGGCGTCCGGCAGGAGGTGGAGGTCACGCCGCGCGACTCGAACGGCGCCGCCGTCATCGGCGTCCTCCCCGGAGCGGCCTTCGACTTCCCGTTCGAGGTCGACATCCAGCTGGACGACGTGGGCGGGCCGAGCGCGGGCATGATGTTCGCCCTCGGGATCATCGACAAGCTCACGGAGGGCGAGCTCAACGGCGGGCGGAGCGTCGCCGGGACCGGCACGATCGACGCGGCCGGCGAGGTCGGCGCCATCGGCGGGATCCGCCAGAAGCTCTACGGGGCGGAGGGCGCCGGAGCCGAGTACTTCCTCGCCCCCGCGACCAACTGCAACGAGGTCGTCGGCCACGTCCCCGACGGGCTCGACGTGCTCGCGGTCTCGACCCTCGACGACGCCCTCGCCGCACTGAAGGGCGTCGCCGCGGGCGACACCTCCGGGCTGCCGGACTGCAGCACCGCCGCTCCCCTCGACTGATCCCGCCCGCCGACCCCGGGTCGACGCCCAGGTGAGCCGGACAGCCGTCGCATAGCATGGGTGGCCTCCCCTCACATCTCGACAGCAAGAGGCCCTCACGTGAGTTCCACAGCAACCGAAACCCCGCCGCGGAAGAGACGGAGCGTCCTCGCCGTCACTGTCGTGGTGGTGGCCGTCCTGGTGGTGGCGTTCTTCGTCTTCGCCGGTCTGTACACCGACATCCTCTGGTACGACCAGCTCGGCTTCCTCTCCGTGCTCACGACGCAGTGGGCGGCGGCGGGCGGTCTCTTCGTCATCGGCTTCGTCGCCATGGCGGTGCCGGTGTTCATCAGCCTGATGCTGGCTTACCGCCTCCGGCCGGTCTACGCGAAGCTCAACTCGCAGATCGACCGCTACCAGCAGGTCGTGGAGCCGCTGCGGCGCCTGGCCACCTTCGGGATCCCCGCGGTGCTCGGCCTCTTCGCCGGCGTCTCCTCCGCCACCCGCTGGCAGACGAGCCTCACCTTCTGGAACCGCACGCCCTCGGGCACCACGGATCCGCAGTTCGGCCTCGACACGTCGTTCTACCTCTTCGAGCTGCCCTTCTACCAGAGCATCGTCGGCTTCGCGTCGGCGGTCCTGCTGATCTCGGCGTTCGCGACCCTCGCCACCGGCTACCTCTACGGAGCGATCCGGGTGAACGGCCGCGAGATCCGCATCTCGAAGGCCTCGCGCATCCAGCTGGCGGTCATCGCCGCCCTCTACCTCGCCGTGCAGGCGGTCAGCCTCTGGCTCGACCAGTACGCGACGCTCGCGCAGCAGGGGCCCCGCATCACCGGCGCCACCTACTCCACCGTCAACGCGACGATCCCGGGCCTGCAGATCCTGGCCGGCATCGCGGCGCTGGTCGCGATCCTCTTCGTCGTCACCGCCTTCATCGGCCGCTGGCGCTTCCCGGTCATCGGCACCGCGCTGCTGATCGTGTCGAGCCTGCTCGTCGGCTCCCTCTACCCGTGGATCGTGCAGAAGTTCCAGGTCGAGCCCAACGAGCGCACGCTCGAACAGCCCTTCATCCAGAACAACATCGACATGACGCGCCAGGCCTACGGCGTCAGCGACGTCGACGTCATCCCCTACGACGCGACCACCGACGCGGAGCCGGGTGCCCTGCGCTCGGACGCCGAGACCACCGCGAACATCCGCATCCTCGACCCCGCCGTCGTCACCGACGCGTTCTCGCAGCTGCAGCAGTTCCGCCAGTACTACAAGTTCGGCGACACGCAGAACGCGCTCGACGTCGACCGCTACTCCATCGACGGATCGACGCAGGACGCCGTGGTCGGCGTCCGCGAGCTGAACCTCAACGGCCTCGGCACCAACCAGACCTGGTACAACCAGACGCTGGTCTACACCCACGGCTACGGCCTGGTCGCCGCGTACGGCAACCAGCGCTCGGCGGACGGCGAGCCGGTGTTCATCGAGTCCGGCGTCCCGACCACGGGCGACCTCGGCGACTACGAGCCGCGGATCTACTTCGGCGAGAACTCCCCGCCGTACTCGATCGTGGGCGGCAACGACTCGCGCGACATCGAGCTCGACTACCCCTCGGGCACCGACGGCGCGCAGCAGACCTACACGACCTTCGACGGCGAGGGCGGCCCCGCTCTCGACAACGTCTTCAAGAAGCTCGTCTACGCGATCAAGTTCCAGTCCGAGCAGATCTTCCTCTCGGACGGCGTGAACGACGACTCGCAGATCCTCTACGACCGCGATCCCGTGCAGCGCGTCCAGAAGGTCGCGCCGTACCTCAAGCTCGACTCCGACGCCTACCCGACCGTCGTCGACGGCCGCGTGAAGTGGGTCGTCGACGGGTACACCACCTCGGCCGACTACCCGTACTCGGAGGTGCAGAGCCTCTCGCAGGCGATCGCCGACACGAACACGCAGCAGCAGTTCCCGACCGACGACGTCAACTACATCCGCAACTCGGTGAAGGCGACCGTCGACGCGTACGACGGCAGCGTCACGCTCTACGCGTGGGACACCGAGGACCCGATCCTGCAGACCTGGCAGAAGATCTTCCCGACCACGGTGAAGCCCGTGAGCGACATGTCGGGCGAGCTGCTCAGCCACGTCCGGTACCCGGAGGACCTCTTCAAGGTCCAGCGCGCGGTCCTCGGCACCTACCACGTCACCGACGCGGGCTCCTTCTACTCCCGCGAGGACGCCTGGGCGACGCCGAACGACCCGACGAGCGGAGCCGCGACCACGGCCGCCGCGACCGGCACCAGCCTGCAGCCTCCGTACTACCTGACGCTGCAGACGCCGGATCAGGACGTGCCGTCGTACTCGCTCTACTCGACGTACATCCCGGCGAGCGTCCAGGGCGCGCAGGCCAGCCGCAACGTGCTGACCGGCTACCTCGTGGCCGACTCCGACGCCGGCTCGACGGCGGGCTCCGTGGCCGACGGCTACGGCACGCTCCGCCTGCTCGAGCTGCCGAAGGACGACACGGTGCCCGGCCCCGGCCAGGTGCAGAACGCGTTCACCACCGACCCGACGGTCGCGAACGAGCTGAACATCCTCTCCCGCGGCGACACCACCGTCACGAGGGGCAACCTGCTCACGCTGCCGGTCGGCGGCGGCCTGCTCTACGTCCAGCCGATCTACGTGCGCTCCAACGGAGACACGAGCTTCCCGCTCCTGCAGAAGGTGCTGGTCGCGTTCGGTGACGACATCGCCTTCGAGGACACCCTCGACGCGGCCCTCGACAGCCTCTTCGGCGGCGACTCGGGAGCCGACGCGGGCGACACCGGCACGCCGACGACTCCGGACGCCGGCACCGGCACCTCGGGCGGCGACGCGGGCGGCACGACCGGCGGCACCGGCTCCACGCCGGCCACGGGCGACCAGACGGCGCTGCAGCAGGCGCTGAACGACGCGCGGGACGCACTCACGGCTCGCGAGAACGCCCTCAAGGCGGGCGACCTCACCGCCTTCGCGGCGGCGGACGAGCAGCTGACCGAGGCGCTCTCGCGGGCGCTGCAGGCCGAGGGCGGCCAGTAGCCCGCATGGTGCAGGTCGACCGCGGCGAGCACCTCCGCTCGGGGGAGTGGCTCGAGCTGAACCGCACGTACTGGGAGGAGCGCACCGGCGAGGGTGCGCTCCACCCGGAGCTCGTCACCGCGGCGCTCCTCGACCCCGGGCCGAGGATCCTCCAGCTCGGCTCGGGCGACGGGCTCGACGCGCTCGAGCTCGCCGAGCGCGGCGCCCGCGTGGTGGGCGTCGACTTCTCGATGCCCGCGGTGCGCCGAGCACGCGCCGCCGCCGCGGACAGGGACCTCGCCGGCTCCGCCCGCTTCGTCTGCGCGAACCTCTACGAGCTGCGGCACATGCTGCCGGAGCCCGACTCGTTCGACGTCGTGCTCTGCAGCGCCGGCGTCGTCTCGTGGCTCCCCGACCTGGAGGAGTGGGCGCGGCTGGTGGAGTGGTTCGTCGCCCCCGGCGGAGCGGTGCTCGTCGCCCCGTCGTCGTCCGCTCCCGTCGGCGCCGACGTCCGCACCTGGTCGCGCACCTCGTCCGAGCTCGCAGCCGCCCTGACGGCGATCGGGCTGAGCGTGGACGAGAGCGCCGTGCTGCGCGCCGCCAAGCCCGCCTGAGACCGGAGCCCGCTCCCACCGCCGCGTCGATTTGCATCGGCGCCGGAACGCGTGTAATGTCTCTTCTTGTGCCGCGGGGTGGAGCAGTTCGGTAGCTCGCTGGGCTCATAACCCAGAGGTCGTAGGTTCAAATCCTGCCCCCGCAACAAAGAAATGATCGTTAGAACCCCGGACCTTAAATGGTCCGGGGTTTTTTCGTTCCCAAGGGAAATCACCCTTGGGACGCTCAACCGCCAAAAAGGTGCTCAAACGGGCGTTGGCCGGTTCCTGAGCGATGTCTGGCGCCGATTCGGTGCGACCTCTGTCGAGGATCGGAGCGACCCCTGACGGGTCTTCAAGGTCGTTTGTTCTCACGTCCGAACGAAGGACCCTCTTCCGTTCGCGCGCCAAGTGCAGCTTGAGATCTTCACTCAGCAGGCGCTGCACCGGCTCGGTCAGGTTGCTGCCGACGATCTCGTCATCGAAGACGTAGATGCGCTCGAAGATGCCCTGATTCAGTTCGCGGCGCGTGGCGGTCGGTGCGTTCTCGTAGTAGCGCGCTGGGCTGGCCAGCAGATTGCAGAGGTAATCGAGCCGTTCGAGCACCGTGTCACGGTCCGTGGTGTTTCGTTCGATCAGTGCCTCGGCGGCTGCTCGCGCCGCACCGATCCTCGACTGCTCCTGCTTGAGCTGATCAAGCGCGATGGCGTCGGCGTAGAAGGCCTGCATCAGGCGGTCGCTTTGTGCAGCCAGATCGGCGATGTCACGTTTCGCCTTTGCCTCAGCGCGGTCCTGGTTCGGCAGCAACGTATCCATACGCTCGAGCACGAGGCGGCGGACCTCGGCGAGCCGCGTGTCTGACAACGTCACCGTCGACCAGTGCCGCTCGACGAGGTCTTCCACCATGTGGGTTTGCGTCGCCTTGAACGTGCAGCCGTTCTTGAGGCGCTGACGACCCAGGCAGTAGAAGTAGTCGTAGAGCGTGCCGACGCGGTTGCGCGACTGCTCGAAGGTCAGGAGTTCCCCGCAGTTGCCGCAGTTCAGCGTGCCCTAAGCGCAGGCCGCTCCACTTACTGGCCCCGTCGCGCCCCTGCCTGCCTTTAGGCTCAGGAACGGCCTCCGGCCGCTGCCGCGGGCCGAGCGTGAGTTGGAGCGTCAGGGATCCGCGGCGCCCGGCACGCGCCAGTGCTGCCAGCAGGGTGCGGGTGGTGGTGACCGTTGCACCCGAGTCGAGCGGACGGTGCGGACTGCCTCTAAGCGACAGCCGCGCGGCGGCGTCAGGCGCTTCGTCCCGGTCGAAACGGTCACCGACATGGAAGCCCGGAAGGTGCGGAGCAATGGCATCGAGTACACGGCTGAGGTGGTGCGGGTCGCAGCCGAGCCGCCAGGTGAGCTGATGGCTCGCGCCGCGGGCTTCGAGCGTGACGAACGGGCTGCCGCTGAGCGTGCCGACCGCGGTGAGTGCAGCCGTCACCTGGTCTTCAGTGAGCGGAGTCCGCAGCGCCAGGGAACGCCACTGAACGAAGCGGGCACTCATGACTGGCCCCGCTTCTGCTGATCCTCGATTTGAGCGGCCCGCTCAGCGTCGGCGAGCGCGAGCGCTGCCATGGTGCCCGCGATCTTTTGCAGGTTGGGCTCGCGGCGCAGCACCCCGCGCACCGACAGGTGACGCAGCGAACGGCGACGGGTAGCCCGCCCTTTTCTAGAAATGTTTTTGGACATAGTGAGGAGACCTCTTTTCAGAGTTATGTTGCGAATGATTTTGGGAGTGATGCACGGTCGCATCAACCGCCACTTACTATGTGATGCGACCGTGCATCGGTCAATGGAATTGGCCTATTCCACAACACCGATTGGAAAAGGGATTTCCGGGCTATTACCAGCGCCGTGTCCGGCGATAGATGATCCAGCCGGCCAGGCTGAGGCCGATAGCAACGAGCCCGATCGCGAGCAACGGCAGCCAGATCGCTTCGAGGATGCGGACGATGAGCCAGAGCGCGAGGACGATCAGCAGCGCACCAGTCACGACAGAGCCGATGCTGCGCGGTCGGTGGTCCATACCTATTCCGCGAGGTTTCGCCAGGACTGACCGGCGGCATCGTTCATGGCGCGACGGGCCGCCTCGTAGTCGGTGTCGATGTCGACTTCGGTCCGGACCTGCGCGCGATGCACCTGCTCCTGAGAGCAGTCGTCCGCGATGAGGAGCAGACCGAAGATGAGGACCGCCACGAGCGCCAGCAGCGCCAGCATGAGCAAAAAGCTGGTCATCGCAGGAACTCCTCGATGAGCCGCAGCTCGGCCCGCAGGTCCATGTCACCCTTCGCCAGGTCGTCCGCCAGCTGATCGAGCGAGGCCCAGATCTTCCTGGCGTGTGCGGCATACTCGATGCACAGCCGCGAGCGCTCCGCGTCGTTCAGCCGATTCACCATGGCTAGTACCTCGATCCGAAGTCGCGCTGGTACTGCTCACCCTTGGCGACGAAGCCCAACTCAATACGGGTTAGCACCGCGTTGAGCGTCGGGTCGTTGCCTGCCAGGTTGCGGCGGTGGTTGTCCAGGTCGACCGCCCGGTCCATGAGGTGGGCCGTCACCGCCGCGGCGGCGTCGATCTTGAGCTTCGACTCGCGCGCGTCGTGGACGATCTTGCGCACCGCGGAGGCGTGTGTACGCTCCTCGCGGGTCGGGATGATGCTCTGGGAATGGGAAGCCCAGCGCTCCAGTTCGTTCATGTTTGAACCCCTTTTGGCTCGAACGGGGATGACCGTCATCCCCGTCTTTCAAGGGCACCAAAGAACCGTCTACGAGTTCAGGGACAAACTGGGGCAACTTTCGGGCAGTATTTGGGCATGTCGGAAGCGTCGCTCCACGCATCCCTCGTGGGGGAGCTCAAGGTCATCCGCAAGTTCGGGCTGCACCGCCTGGCGGAACACGTTCACGAGCTACCGACGCTCAGCCGCCTGGCGCTCGACGTCTACGGAGTCGGGACGGCCGACCGCATCGAGAAGCTGCTGCACGAGGCATGGACGAAGCGGGCTGAAGGAGCGCAGGCCACCGCCGTCGGCATCATCCTCGGACTCGAGATGGGGCGACGAGGAGCGCGTCCAGCGGTCCTGCGCGAGGTGGCGGCGACGCGACTCGGCTACGCGTCGGTCGACACTTTCCGCAAGAAGCCGGAGGGTCAAGCCATCGCCTACTTTGCAGACGTAATCGAAAGCTTCTGCATCGACTACCAGCCGGACGCCACTAACGACGAGTACCGCATCAATACAGCCCTCAATGCGGTTATGGCGCTCACGCTGGCTGAGTACACCGAGTTCGCAGCCAGGCTGGCCCGTCGCTTTGCGGCCTATAAAGCCAACCCCCCGCCCCCTGCGGGTGCGGTCAGGACCGATCAAGTTACTTCGCAGAGGAGCCAAAGCCCTTAAGTTCTGTACGTTCTGAAGCGGGCGCTCCGCTCGTCTGGCGCTTATAAATTTCACAAATGTCGGTCGTCAACCATTGACGGGCCGATGAATGATCTTCATACTACGTGGCAAGGAGAAATGGCATGGTGACAGAAGAGCAGCTTGCGGGATGGACCGGTCCGTCGAGCGCAACCGAGCAAGATAAGCAAGAACTGACTGAGCGGATGATTCGCGAGGCAATAAGTGCTCACGAGGCATTCAAGGGCTTCAGCTTCTCAATTTACGCGAAAGGCTCATACGCTAACAATACGAACGTCAAGACAGAAAGCGATGTCGATATTGTAGTTGAATGCGAGGAAGTCGTTTACTGGGAGGAGGTCAGTCCATCCGAGGGTGGTCATCCTGCTAGCGACGCTTACGAGGGAGTCTGGACCCCCGAGTACTTGCGGGAACAAATAAGCGCGGCACTTAGCGCAAAGTTTCCCGGAGCGGTTACATCTGGCACTACAGCGTTTCAAATCACATCGAACACGTCACGCGTCGACGCTGATGTAGTTCCTTGCTTTACATTCCGAGAGTACTTCCCTAGTGGGTACTACCGGCAAGGAACAAAGCTTTTTAAAGTTGGTGGTGGAACCATCGATAATTACCCAAAGTTGCAGCTCAATAATGGCCGAGCAAAGAATACCCGCACAAACAGCTACTACAAGAAAACGGTTCGCATCTTGAAGCGACTAGAGGGCATTCTAGTTGATAAGGGCTTGGCCGACGAGCAGGCTTCATATCTTCTTGAGTGCCTCGTTTATAACTGCCCTGACGAGTATTTCCTTCGTTCGACCTGGCGTGCTGTCATGCAAGCATGCCTCGCTGACATCTATAACTACACGATGCGGCCCGAGCCGACCGAGGATTCGGATCGATGGCTTGAAGGGAACGGCGTGAAGTACCTGTTCCATTTCACGCAGAAGTGGGACCGAGCAAGCGTGCACAAGTTCGCCAATGCAGCATGGAATTACATGGAGTTCGAATGATGGTGAACGGGATTCTTCTCCGTGTCATCATTATCATAGTCTCCGCCGTCTTCGTAGCTGCCGTCTGGTTTACCACGGGACGATTCGAGCCTACTTTCCTTCAGTTCTTCTCTATTGCTGTGCTCGCTTGCTCAGTTTTATTGTTCGTGTGGGACCGATGGGCGTGGAAGCTGAGATTGGCGCAAGCTATACCTGGCGTTACTCGGAACATCGATGGTACTTGGGAGGCTACGCTCGAATCGCTTTGGATCGACGCCCTAACCGGTGAGTCACCTGACCCCAAGACAGTCTACGTTGTAATCAGACAAACCAGTACAAGCGCAACTGTCGCTCTGATTTCGAACGAATCGAAGTCCAAGTCCTCAATTGCAAGAGTAGTGCGTGAGGACGGATCCTGGTTGCTTCACTATCTTTATACGAATGAGCCTCAAATGGGTCTCAGAGAAAAAAGCCCCATTCATCATGGATCGGGAGTGCTTGCTATCGTCGGCAGCCCCGCCAAGCGAATCATCGGAAGCTATTGGACGGACAGAAATTCCAAAGGAAAACTGTCTCTTACGAGGCGCAAGACGACGCACGCAGAGGACTTTGAGCAAGGCGTGGAACTCTTTTCGGTAGGCAAATAAGTATTTCGAGGTTTGAAGATGATAGATAAAAGCAAAATTTCAGCTCCTCTAGTCAAGGTTGTCTATTTCGATGAGGAGTCAGCTTCGGACTTACTGGACATTACGGCTGGTGGAAAAGAGACCTCGTCGAAGGAGAGTGCTAGGGAAAGAACGGCTGAAGTCGAGGCTAAAGCAGGTGCAAAAGCAGCCGCAAAGTTCAATTGGCTACCATTTTTCGGTGGTTCAGCCGAAGCGGGTGCTGCGGCAAGTGCAACCGCCCTCGGACGTAGCATTCTCAACAAAACCCTCTCGAACACAATCTTGACCGACTATCTAGGTAAGGTGCACGAGTTCCAGGGTGTCGAGCGGCTCGAGAATTTCACGCTCTCCGCGCCGAGCGACTCGGCTGCTTACATGAAGATGTTTACGCCCTACCTGGCAATGCTGAAAATCGATGAGCTCCCTGTAAACCTAGCCGAACTCGATAAAGCCTTGCTGTCGGCCAAGGGATATTACGAGTTGCTCGGCCAAACACCCGATGGTAGTAAACTTGTACTGCGATTCAATATTGAGGCTTTCCGAAACAACTACGGTCTCGTGGATCTTGGTCGCATGAAACTCGTCTTCGATGGAGTTCGTGTAGGTAAGGCGTCGGAGAGAAGCCTAGCAATGTCAGCTGAGATGAATCCTAACTCGTCCGTGACGCCGGTCGATGCTTTGGCAATAGTCGATGGTTCAAGCGAAGCGGCTAGTGATCTCCTTGACGTCTACGATGTGATTTTAGCTGGCGTTGAATATGCGGGCTGACACAAAAGTTTCTATCTTTTACGGTCCGCTGTCCTGGTTCGAGGAAAAACTCGGATCGAGCGCTCAGGTTTACTTGCCCGATGCGGTCAGCCAACTCGACGAGCGAAGACGGCGTATTCGGCATGTGGTCGACGGACACGATAGCCAAGCTGAGGAGCTACCAGCTCCACATATCAAACGGCTCGTAGCAATGTCGAGTGACTACGCCAGTTTAAACGAGCATGCTCTGACAAACTTCATCGGTCTTGTGAGGGAGATCAACCCTGAGCGTCTATTTCTGCACAACCCGCCTGCACTGATTGAAGCTCAGCTTGAGCGTGCGCTCGACACAAAGGTAAGGACATATGAATACCCACTGCTAACGCACGAAGCGCTTATCCAATTTAGAGACGGATTTGCGGATCACATAGTCGGACAGGAGGCGGTGCGAGATCGAATGCTCGCTGCGCTCTATCCATTGAGCACCTCACGGCGCACAACACCAGTCGTTTTGATGTTCTTCGGACCTTCAGGGGTGGGTAAAACCGAAACAGCTCAATTCGTTAACGGCTTTAGTGGCGGGCAATTGTTCCGCAAACAATTCTCCATGTACCACAGCGACAAGTTTGCATCATACATTTTTGGTGGCGCGCATTCAGAGGCCTCCTTTGCGCGAGACTTGCTCGAGCGCAGGTCTGGTGTGATCTTGATTGATGAGTTCGACAAGGCTGCGTCAGTATTCCACAGCGCTTTCTACGAGTTTTTTGACGAGGGCGTTTTCGAAGATAAGAACTATCGTGCGCGTCTTGGTCCAGCCCTCATCATTTGCACATCGAACTATGGTTCAGAAGAGGAAATTCGTAGCTCGTTGGGCGATGCGCTGTACTCTCGCTTCGACGCACTGATTCAATTCGCACCGCTCTCAGCAGACGAAATCAAAGTGGTGGTGGGTCGTCTCGTGGATAGCCGCTTCGAGTCGCTCACGAATGACGAGGCTAGCTTGCTGGACGCTACAGAGATCAAGGAGCTGATGAACGCTCGGGCAACCGGAGTTGGCAATGTCCGCAAATTAGGCAAGCTAGTCAATGAGGTTATTTCGCTTCTCCTGGTGCGAGCCGTGCTGAGTGCGGAGGACACAAGATGACCGATGAACACATAACTCCGCCGGCATCTTCGGACCTTTTTATCTCTTATGCATGGACGTCGGACGGTCACCGGGAATGGGTACGTCTCCTGGCCAGCGCGCTTCGGCTACTTGGATATTCGGTGCTCATCGACGACCGGCTCGAGTATGGAGACAGTCTGAGCGGGTTCATGAGAGAAGCCGTACACGCCGCTCATGTACTGATGATTGTGGACGAGAACTACGTGGAACGGGCGGACAACTTGCCCGACTCCGGTGTAGGAATCGAGAACAAGTGGATTCAAGAGGCGCGTGATGACAGAGACTCCGGTTGGCTTTCGACGATCTTCGTACACAATCCCGCTTTCAAGCTGCCCAACTGGTTGCAGCGTGAGCAGCCAAAGGGTTTCAACTTTAATGCTGATGTCGTGGATGGCAACTTTCCCGGCGTTGCACAAATCGACGAGTTGTGGCGGTGGATAGAAGGCTTACCCGCAGACCGGTCGGTAAGCATCCCTCTAGCCGTGTTGAAGGACCGGAGTGTCCGTCTTGAGCGCATCGCTCGGCTACGTGATCCTGGATCATGGGCGAATCCCGCTTTGAGTGGACGCGAGAAGTTTATCTATGGTGACAGCCCTAGCGGCACGTTTACCATTGGCGCTGGCGAGTACAGGTTTGAGTTGTACGTCAGCTCGGGTGGTCCGGACCTTGTGTACGTCATGAAGGACCCGATCGAAGCAGTAGGGCTCATCACGGCGCCATCTTGGACGCCTGCAACGATTGGTTCGTTCATAAGGCCTGGCCGTGTTGCTCGTCCGGTAATCGGACAGTCGGTAGTTCTGATGAACAAAGTTGGCAACTTGTGCGTAGTCACGATCGAGGAGATCCAGGAGGAGGTAAACGGCGACCCGTTTGTTGCCGCCCACATCGTTTTCAAATACGAGGTCATGCAAGGCATTTAATAGTGACGACCCCCTCGCGGTCTCATTTCGATGCCAGCATCTCTTAGTACTCGTAGCACCGTCGACTTCACTACGGCAGCCTGGGCTGCGACTTCACGCGTACTCATGCCCTGGGCATACAGCCGAATGATGCGGTCGGAACGTCGATCGGTGATCCGCTGTCGCTTGTACTCTCTGGTAGTTGCGGGTCTTGATTCGAGCGGGTCATAGCTTAGGGTGTTGGTTTTCGCACGCGCGAGGACAACAAGAAAGCGAAAGCCGGTCCTGAGAAGGGCCGGCTTTCGTCGTTAACACAGGTCGCGGACGTGCTGCCCGCGGCTGACAGTGCGCGGGCGGAGACCTCAGTCGCCCTCGATCACGCTCAGCACGTTGCCCGCCGGATCGCGGAACCAGCAGATCGTCGGCCCGTGGCCGCGCATCACTCCGTCCGCATCGGTCGGCAGCGACGGGTCGTCGTAGATCGCCGTGGTGACGCCTGCCGCGTGCAGCTCGGCGACCGCCGCGTCGACGTCCTCCACCGAGAAGTTCAGGATCGTGAACGACGCCGTCTCGTGGTCCGGCTTCGGGTACGCGATCGCGCGGCCTCCGCCCGGCAGCCGGATGTCGAGGATCCCCATCGCGTTCAGCTCGACCTCGAGCCCGAGCACTCCGCCGTAGAAGGCCCGCGCCGCTTCCACGTCGTCCACGCTGAAGCCGCTGAAGGCCCTCTCGCTCCGGATCATCGCCGTCCTCCGTCCCGCGGCCGCACCGTCGCGCCCGCTCCGCTCCGGACGCTACTCCGGTCGCCCGTCCGCGTCACCGTCGGATCCGCCCGCGGCGCCGCCGACCGCGAGCCGGTCTCGCGCGACCCGCATCCGCGGATCGGCCTCCCGACGCTCCGCGCCGACGCGTGTGCCGGACCGGCCCGCACGTTAGGCTCGACCCCGATGCGAGGGGTGCTGCTGTGAGGTACGAACGCGGGGACGACGGCTCGAACGAGGGGCTCGGCGACCGCCCGACCCGGCGGAGCCCGCGGCAGGCGCCGCACGCGCTGCCCGCGGCACGCGTCGCCACTCCGGTCCTCACGCCCGTCCGCCCCGTGCGGCGCCGCCGGGGCCGTGTCTTCCGTGCGACCGTCAGCACGGTCGCCCTCGCCGCCATCGCGGGCCTCGTGGCGGTCTCCGCGCTCCCCGCCTACTCCTTCGACCCGGCACCCGATTCGCAGGCCGCCGTCGAGGCCGCCGCCCGCGTGCAGGCGCTCGGCAACCAGAAGCTCACCGTCGCGCCGACCGCGGTCCAGGAGCAGGTCATCCGCGACTCCTTCACCGCACCGACCCAGGCCCAGCTCGACGAGGCGGCCGCCCAGGCGCGCGCCCTCGCCGCCGCCGAGCAGGCCGCCCGCGACGCCGAGACCGCCCGCCTCGCCCAGGAGGCGCAGGCCGCGGCAGGCACGACCGGCGCGGACGGCGCCGCCGCAGGCAGCGGCGGCACCAGCACCTCGGTCACGCCCCGCGAGGAGGGCGACGACTACCCCTGGCGCGACCAGCTCACCGACGACCAGGGCGGCGGCCTCTCGCCGCTGCGGTACTACTACCGCGAGTGCGTCGACTTCGTCGCCTGGCGGATCAATCGCGACCAGGGCTCGACGAGCGCACCCTTCAAGTGGACCTGGGGCAACATGACCCCGGGCGGAGGCAGCGCCTACGCGTGGGCCGGCCAGTGGGCCTCACACGGCTGGGTGACCAGCAGCACGCCCGTCCCCGGCGCGGTCGCCTGGTTCACCGGCAACCACGTCGCCTACGTGCAGGCCGTCAACTCCGACGGCACGGTCTCGCTCGAGGAGTACAACTGGGGCAACGACCACGCGTACCACAAGCGCACCATCCCGGCCTCCCAGGTCGCCCTCTTCCTCTACCCGCCGAGCTGATGACCGGCGCCGTCGGCATGGCCGTGGCGCAGTTCGCCCCCTCGACGGACCGGGAGGCGAACATCGCGACGATCGAGCGCCTGGCCCGGATCGCCGCCGAGCGCGGCGCGAGCATGGTGGTGCTGCCGGAGTACAGCTCCGCCTTCACCGATCCGCTCGGGCCCGAGCTGGTCGCGGCGGGCGAGGCGCTCGACGGCCCGTTCGTCACGGCTCTCGCGGCCCTCGCGCGCGAGCTCCGGATCCACCTCGTGGCGGGCATGGTCGAGGCGGTGGACGGGCGCCGCATCGCGAACACGCTCGTCGCGCTCGACCCCGAGGGCGCGCTCGTGGCCCGCTACCGCAAGCTGCACCTGTACGACGCCTTCGGCCAGACCGAGTCGGAGTGGGTCGCCGCGGGGGAGATCGCCGCACCCGAGACGTTCGAGGTCGGCGGCCTCGTCGTCGGGCTGCAGACCTGCTACGACCTGCGCTTCCCGGAGGTCAGCCGCTGGCTGGTCGACGCCGGGGTCGACGTCATCGCGGCACCGGCCGAGTGGGTGCGCGGCCCGCTCAAGGAGGCGCACTGGCGGACGCTGGTCACCGCCCGCGCGCTCGAGAACACGGTGTACCTCGTCGCAGCCGACCAGACCCCGCCGATCGGGGTCGGCACGAGCATGATCGTCGATCCGATGGGCGTCGAGACCGTCACCCTCGGCGAGGTCGAGGATGTCGCCGTCGCCTGGGTCTCGCGCGAGCGGATCGACGCGGCGCGCGCGAAGAACCCCGCTCTGGCGCTGCGGCGCTTCCGGGTGCTGCCGCTCTGACCGCCGCCCCCGGCCCGACGGCGCCGGGCGTCCGACCGAATCCGCTGAGGCCGGCTCCTCAGCGCGCCATGCGGGCGAGGCCCGCGACCGCGGTCTCCAGCACCTCGAACCGCTTGCAGAAGGCGAAGCGGACGAGCGAGCGGTAGGGAGCGGCGTCCTCGGGGCGGCAGAACGCCGACACGGGCACCGCCACCACTCCCGCGAGATCCGGGAGCGCCCGGCAGAGCGCGACCCCGTCGTCGTAGCCGAGCGGTGCCGCGTCCGCGACGACGAAGTAGCCGCCCGAGGAGGGCGCGACGCCGAAGCCCGCAGCAGCCAGGCCCGCCGACAGCAGGTCCTTCTTGGCCGCAAGAGTCTGCGCCGCGCCGGTGAAGAAGGCGTCCGGGAGCCCGAGCCCGAGGGCGACGGCCCCCTGGAACGGCGAGCCGCTGACGTAGGTGAGGAACTGCTTCACGGCGAGGACGGCCGTGATCAGCTCGCGCGGGCCCGTCACCCAGCCGATCTTCCAGCCCGTGGTGCTGAAGGTCTTGCCCGCCGAGGAGACGGACAGCGTCCGCTCGAAGGCTCCGGGAAGGGAGGCCAGCGGGACGTGCGGGGTGTCGAAGCGCAGGTGCTCGTAGACCTCGTCCGTCAGGATCACGGCGTCGTGCCGCTCGGCGAGCCGCACGATCAGCTCGCGGGTCTCGGCCGGGAGGACGGCACCGGTCGGGTTGTGCGGGTCGTTCACCAGGATGACGCGCGTGCGGTCGCTCACTGCGGCGGTCAGCTCGTCGTGGTCGACCGCGAAGGAGGGGCCGCGCAGGAGCACGGTGCGATGCACCCCTCCGGCGAGGGCGATCAGGGCTCCGTAGGCGTCGTAGTGGGGAGTGAAGGTGACGACCTCGTCGCCCGGCTCGAGCAGGGCCAGCAGAGCCGCGGCCAGGGCCTCGGTGGCGCCCGTGGTGACGAGGACCTCGCCGTCGGGGTCGAGGGAGATCCCGGAGAAGCGCAGCCGGTGCGCGGCGATCGCCTCGCGCAGGACGGGGAAGCCGGGACCCGGCGGGTACTGGTTGAGCCCGGACGCGATGGCGTCGCGCGCGGCGTCGAGGATCTCGCGCGGGCCGTCCTCGTCCGGGAAGCCCTGGCCGAGGTTCACCGCTCCGGTGCGCAGGGCGAGCGCGCTCATCTCGCTGAAGACGGTGGCGGCGACCTCGCCACCGGGGCCGAGGAGGCCGGCGCCCGCCGCGGCGCGGGACCAGGATCCGGGAATGCTCACGTGCCCAGTGTGCCCGCTCGAGCAGTCCGGCCGGTTTCATTTCCCGCTCGCAGGCCCGTCATAAGAAACCCCCAGGTACGATCGCCAAGCTATCCCCGCTTGGAAGGAGCAGCACCCATGACCGAGAGTCACGAGGGTCCTCGTCAGCCGGAGGAACCCACCACGCCGACGGAGTCCGGCGCCCGAGAGGCGACCGAGCGCACCCCCGGCGAGAGCTCCGGAGCGTCGTCCTCGACCACCGGGCCCACCGAGCCGATCCACCGGGGCGGAGCGCACCGCGAGAGCGAGAACCCGACCGTCCCCTACCCCTCCTCCTCGGCCACCCAGCCGCCGTACACGCCGAACGCGACGGCCGGCAACGAGGCGCAGCCCGTCTCCCAGCCGGCCCGCTACGGGCAGTACGCGCCGCCCGCGGCGAACACCCTGCACGGCTCCGAGGAGCCGCCCTCCTCGAGCCCCTTCGGCCCGGGCGCCGAGTACACCCCCGCCCCCACCGCCACGAAGCGCCGAGCCGGAGTGGGCGTCGTCGCGGCGCTCGCCATCGGCGCGGTCGTGGGCGGAGTCGCGGGAGCGGGCGTGTTCGGCCTCTGGTCCGCCTCCAACGGCGGCGGGACCCGCGTGGTCTCCGCCGGCGGCTCGCAGACGATCACGGTCAACAACGCCGAGGACGCGACGACCGCCACCGCGGTCGCCGCCAAGGCCACTCCGAGCGTCGTCACCATCGCGGTGAGCGGCAGCTCGTCCGCCGGCACCGGCTCCGGCATCGTGCTCTCGAAGGACGGCTACGTCCTGACCAACACCCACGTGGTCACCCTCGACGGCGAGATCGCGAACGGCACTGTCTCGGTCACGACCAGCGACGGCCGGATCTTCGACGCGACCGTCGTCGGCACCGACCCGACCCTCGACCTCGCCGTCATCAAGCTGACCGGCGCGACCGACCTCAGCCCGATGACGTTCGCGGACTCCACCAAGATCAACGTCGGCGACACGGCGGTCGCCATCGGCGCCCCGCTCGGCCTCTCCGGCACCGTGACCGACGGCATCGTCAGCGCGCTCAACCGCAGCATCCAGGTCGCCTCCTCGGCGGCTCCGGACGACTCGGGCGACAGCTTGAGCGGCGGCACCGAGAGCCCGTTCAACTTCGACATCCCGGGCCAGCAGGCGCCGACCCAGGCGAAGAGCACCATCTCGCTGCCCGTCATCCAGACCGACGCGGCGATCAACCCGGGCAACTCCGGCGGCGCGCTGCTCGACAGCGACGGCGAGCTGATCGGCGTGAACGTCGCGATCGCGAGCGCCGGCCAGTCCTCCTCGAGCGGCCAGTCCGGCAACATCGGAGTCGGATTCGCGATCCCCAGCGCGATCGCCGAGCGCATCGCGAAGGAGATCATCGCGAACGGCTCCGCCTCGCACGGCCTGCTCGGCGCGAGCGTCTCCGACTCGACCGCGGACGTCCTCGGCGCCCGCATCGAGGAGGTCTCCGGAGGCGGTGCCGCGCAGGCGGCCGGTCTCGCCAAGGGCGACATCATCACCGCGATCGACAGCACTCCGATCACGAGCGCGTCCGACCTCACCGCGCAGGTCCGCGCGCAGGCCGCGAACGCCGCGGTCGAGCTGACCTACGTCCGCAACGGCCAGAGCTACCAGGCGAAGGCGACGCTCGGCCAGATGGCCGCCGGCTGACCCTCCGCCGCCGCGCACAGCCCCTCGAGGATCCGTCCCCGGGGGGCTGTGCTCCGCCACCGCGCACAGCCCCTCGAGGATCCGTTCCCGGGGGGCTGTTCCGCGTCCGGGCCCGGCCCGGGGCGCGGCGCTCCCCGCTGGTAGGGTGGTGGATCCCTGCGCCCGCGCTCCTCCCGCACGAACTGGACCCATGCAGCACGAGATCCCGGAAGACGACCTCTCCGACCTGCCCGGCGTCTCCTACGTCATGCCCGTCCTCAACGAGGTCGCCCACGTGCGCGCCGCGGTCGACTCGCTGCTGCATCAGGACTACACCGGCCCCTTCGACGTCGTCCTCGCCGTCGCCCCGAGCATCGACGGCACGGAGCAGCTCGTCGCCGAGCTGAGCGCGGCCGACCCGCGGATCCGCGTCGTGCCGAACGAGGTCGGCTCCACTCCTGCGGGCCTCAACGCCGCGATCCGCGCCTCGCGCCACCCGGTCGTCGTCCGGGTCGACGCGCACTCCGTCCTGCCGCCCGAGTACGCGCGCACGGCGGTCGAGGCGCTGCAGCGCTCCGGAGCGGCGAACGTCGGCGGAGTGATGGCGGCGGAGGGCCTCACCCCGTTCCAGCGCGCGGTCGCCCGGGCCTACGGCTCCCGCATCGGGCTGGGCGGCACGCCCCACCACGTGGGAGGCGAGGAGGGCCCGGCCGACACGGTGTACCTCGGCGTCTTCCGCCGCTCCGCCCTCGAGCGCGCCGGCCTGTTCGACGAGCGCTTCAAGCGCGGGCAGGACTGGGAGCTGAACCGGCGGCTGCGCGAGCGCGGCGAGGTCGTCTGGTTCACTCCGCGCCTCACCGTCACCTACCGGCCGCGGCCCTCGATGCGCGCGCTGCTCCGGCAGTTCCTCTCGACCGGGATGTGGCGCGGCGAGCTCACCCGGATGTTCCCGGCCTCGCGGTCGCTGCGCTACTTCGCTCCGCCCGTGCTCGTCGCGATGCTCGCGATCGGGCTGCTCGTCGGGCTGGCGGGAGTCGTCCAGGCGCTCGCCGGAGCCGCGCCCTGGCTCCTGCTCGGGTTCGCGGTGCCCGCCGCCTACCTCCTCCTGGTGGCGGCGGCCACTCTCGTGGTCGCGCGGCCGGACGGCGCGCGTGCGATGCTGTGGTTCGCCGTGGTCATCCCGGCGGTCCACGTGGCCTGGGGGACCGGCTTCGTGCTCGGCTTCGCCGGGCTGACCAGCAACATCTCCGCCCACCGCCACCAGCCGCGGTCCGACTCGCCGAGGGGCGCATGACCACGACGACGAGACCCCGCTCCATCGCCGAACTGCGCGCCGTCGCGCAGCCCCCGGAGGTGCGCGGGCGCCGCAACGCCGAGCACTGGACGGCGTCGCTCTACCTGCGCCGCTTCTCGCCCTACCTGACCTGGCTGCTGCTGAAGACCTCGATCTCGGCGAACGGCGTCACCGGGCTGATGATCCTGGTCGGCTGGAGCGCGGCGGCAGCCCTCCTGATCCCGGGCATCGCCGGAGCGGCGCTGGCGCTGCTCCTCGGCCAGCTGCAGATGCTGGTGGACTGCTGCGATGGCGAGGTCGCGCGCTGGCGCCGCATGTCCTCGCCGGCGGGCGTGTTCCTCGACAAGGTCGGGCACTACACGACCGAGGCGCTGATCCCGATCGCGCTCGGACTGCGGGCGGCGGGCGTCCCGTTCGAGGCGCCGGCGGACTTCCTCTGGACGACGATCGGCTTCGCCCTGGCCCTGGTGATCGTCCTCAACAAGGCGCTCAACGACATGGTGCACGTGGCGCGCGCGAACGCCGGTCTCACGAAGCTGGCGGACACGAAGGGCGAGGCGGTGCCGTCCTCGTCCGGACTGGCGGGGCTTCGCCGCGCGGCCCGCTTCCTGCCCTTCCACCGCCTCTACCACTCCGTCGAGCTGACGATGCTGGCCTTCGCGACCGCCCTCGTGGGCCTCGTCGTCGGAGCGGGCACGGCCGACCGGGTCCTCGTCGGGGCGCTGCTGCCGCTCGCCCTCCTCGCCCTGGTCGGCCACTTCGTCGCGATCATGGCGTCCAAGCGTGTCCGCTCCTGAGCCGCGGGTCGGCGTCGTCGTCCTGACGCAGGGGACCCGGCCCGACGACCTCGCCGCGGGGCTGGCCGGCGTCCTCGCGCAGGAGGGCGTCGAGCTGGACGTCGTCTGCGTCGGCAACGGCTGGGAGCCCGACGGCCTGCCCGAGGGAGTGCGCGCCCTGGCGCTGCCCGAGAACCTCGGCATCCCCGCGGGCCGGAACGCCGGAGTCGACGCCGTCGCGGGGGAGTACCTCTTCTTCCTCGACGACGACGCCCGGATCCCGTCTCCCCACTTCCTCGTCGACGCGATCGCGCTGCTCGCCTCGAACCGCCGCATCGGCCTGGTGCAGCCCCGCGTCGACAGCACGGACGGCACGCCGAGCCCAAGGCGCTGGATCCCGCGGATCCTCAAGGGCGACCCCCGCCGCTCCGGCCCCGTCTTCTCGGTCTGGGAGGGAGCGGTCGTGCTGCGGCGCGACGTGTTCGCCCGGACGGGCGGCTGGGCGGCTCCGTTCTTCTACGCCCACGAGGGCATCGAGCTGGCCTGGCGGGTCTGGGACACGGGTCGCACCGCCTGGTACGCGGGAGAGCTCGTCGCCCAGCACCCGGTCATCCAGCCGACCCGTCACGCCGACTACTACCGGCTGAACGCGCGCAACCGCGTCTGGCTCGCCCGCCGCAATCTCGCCGCACCTCTGGCGCTCGTCTACGTGGGGTCCTGGACCGCGATCCAGTGCCTCCGCTGGCGGCGCGACCCGGCCGCCCTGCGCGCCTGGTTCGCCGGCTGGCGGGAGGGATGGCGCTCGGGTCCGGGCGGCCGGCGCGTCCTCTCGGCCCGCACGGTGCTCCGGATGGCGTTCGCCGGGCGTCCGCCGATCGTCTAGCATCGGGGAATCCGCCCCCGCCGGGGCCCCCGAAAGGACGACGGTGTTCGATTCGACCCAGCTCTCCCCGCCCGAGCGCGCCGAGGCGGAGGCGACCCCTGCCGGACCGGACCTCCTGACGGCGGTCCGTGAGCGCCTCGGCGCCGTCGACGACGAGTTCTCCGGCCGCCTCGACGAGCACCTCCCGCGCCTGGTCGATCTGCTCGCCACGGTGTACGCCGGCCGCGACGACCTCGAGGACCAGCTGGTCGCGATCGTCGAGCTCGCCGCCGCCTCCTGGGAGGAGCGGCCCGAGGAGCTCCGCGCGCTCGACCGCGCCCGCGAGCAGCACCCGACCTGGTTCCTCTCGAACAAGGCTCTGGGCGGGGTCTGCTACGTCGACCGCTACGCGGGCGACCTCGAGGGGCTGCGCGCCGAGATCCCGTACCTCCGCGAGATCGGCCTGAACTACCTGCACCTGATGCCGCTCTTCGATGCGCCCGAGGGCGAGTCGGACGGGGGCTACGCGGTCTCGAGCTACCGGCGCGTGCGGCCGGACCTCGGCGACATGGAGCAGCTCCGCGGGCTGGCCTCCGAGCTGCGTGAGCAGGGCATCGCACTCGTGGTCGACTTCGTCTTCAACCACACCTCGAACGAGCACGAGTGGGCGCAGCGCGCGCTCGCCGGCGAGCAGCGCTTCGAGGACTACTACTGGATCTACCCGGACCGGGAGCAGCCCGACGCCTTCGAGCGCACGACGCGCGAGATCTTCCCGGACGACCATCCCGGCTCCTTCGTTCAGCTGGAGGACGGGCGCTGGGTCTGGGCCACGTTCCACCGCTACCAGTGGGACCTCAACTACTCCAACCCCGAGGTGTTCCGGGCGATGGCGGGAGAGATGCTCTTCCTCGCCAATCAGGGCGTCGACGCCCTGAGGATGGACGCGGTCGCGTTCATCTGGAAGGAGCTCGGCACCACCTGCGAGTCGCAGCCGCAGGCGCACCTGCTGCTGCGCGCGTTCAACGAGGTCTGCCGCCTGGCCGCTCCGGCGCTGCTGTTCAAGTCCGAGGCGATCGTGCACCCCGACGAGGTGATCGAGTACATCGACGTCGAGGAGTGCCAGCTCTCGTACAACCCGCTGCAGATGGCGCTCACCTGGGAGGCGCTCGCCACCCGCGACGTCCGTCTCCTCTCGCAGGCCCTCGAGCGCCGGCACGCCCTCCCCGAGGGCACGGCCTGGGTCAACTACGTGCGCGGGCACGACGACATCGGCTGGACCTTCGCCGACGAGGACGCCGCCGAGCTCGGGATCGACGCGGCCGGCCACCGCCGGTTCCTCAACGACTTCTACACGGACCGGTTCGACGGCACGTTCGCCCGCGGAGTGCCGTTCCAGGAGAATCCGCGCACCGGCGACCGCCGCGTCTCGGGCACCACCGCGTCCCTCGCCGGAGTGGAGGCGGGCGACGCCTACGGGATCGACCGCGTGCTGCTCGCGCACTCGATCGCCCTGAGCACCGGCGGGCTGCCGCTGCTCTACCTCGGCGACGAGGTCGGCCAGCTCAACGACCACGGCTACCTCGACGACCCGACGACGGCCGGGGACTCGCGCTGGGTGAACCGTCCCCGCCGCCCCGCGGAGCGCTACGACGAGCGCGAGGTCCCGGGGACGGCCGCGAGCGAGGTCTTCGGCGGGCTGCTGCACCTCATCGCCGTGCGCAAGGCCGTGCCGATGTTCGCGGGCACCGAGCTGAGCGTCTTCGACCCGGTCAACGACCACGTGCTCGGCTACCAGCGCCCCGGCGACGGGGAGTCGGTGCTCGTGCTCGCGAACGTGTCGGACGAGGTCCAGGAGGTCGCGGCCGAGCGGTTCGGCGGGTTCGCCGCGGAGGCGGTCGACCTGGTCACCGAGATCGCGGTCGACCTGCGCGAGGGCTTCCGTCTCGCTCCGCTGCAGTTCGTCTGGCTGAGGGTGACCCCGGCCTGATCGGACCGCGCGAGGCCCTCGGCGCGGGGGCCGTCGCCGGTACCCTGGGGCGGATGACTCCCGCTCCCCGCGCCCTCCTCGTCCGCCTCCGCACCGACGCGCGACTCGCGCGCAAGGTGGGCGGCGAGCTGCTCGCGGCCCGCCGGGCCCGCCACGCGGTGGCCCGGCTGCTCGCGGAGCGCGGGCCGCTGCCCGAGGGCCGGTTCGAGATCGGCGTCTACTTCGCCGACGGCGACATCAACCTGTACCAGCTGCGGCAGTGGTACCGGCCGCTGGCCGAGCTGGCGGAGACGCACCCGGTCGTGCTGCTCAGCCGCAACGCCGGCGCCGCGGAGGTGCTGCTGCGCGAGAGCCCGGTTCCCGTCGCCTACGTCCGCTCCGTCGCCGACCTCGAGAGCACCATCGCGAGCCAGCCGCTGCGGATCGTGCTCTACGTCAACCAGAACGCCCGCAACTTCCAGATGATGCGCTACGGGCGCCGCTGGCACGTCTTCGTCAACCACGGCGAGAGCGACAAGATGTACATGACGACGAACCAGTTCAAGGCGTACGACTACAGCATGATCGCCGGGGACGCCGCCCTGGCCCGGCTGCGCCGCGTGCTCTGGGACTACGACTTCGACAGGCGCGCCCTCGCCATCGGCCGTCCTCAGGCGGACCACTTCGCCGGCGCCGTGCCGTTCACGCCCGACGAGCGCCGCGTGGTGCTCTACGCGCCGACCTGGGAGGGCGACCGCCCCGCCGCGGGCTACGGCTCGATCCGGAGCCACGGCACGGCCCTCGTGCGCGGGCTCCTGGCCGACCCGCGGTTCCGGCTCGTCTACCGCCCGCATCCCCGCAGCGGCGCGGTCGACTCCGACTACGCCGCGGCCGACCGGGCGATCGTCGCGATGATCGCCGCCGCCAACGCCGCCGATCCGCGAGCCGGTCACGTGCACGACACCGGTGCCGAGCTCGGCTGGCAGCTCGCCGCCGCCGACCTCGCGATCCTCGACGTGTCGGCGATGGTCTACGACCGGCTGGCCACGGGGCGCCCGCTGCTGGTCACCCGGCCCGTCAGCGCCGAGGCCGAGGTCGACGAGAGCGGCTACCTCGGCGACGCGGAGTGGCTGCACGCCGAGGACGCCTCCGCGATCATCGCGCGGATCGACAGCGCCGAGCACGATCCGGAGTCGGTCGAGCGGCTGGAGCGCTGGGTGCACCGCTACTTCGGCGACACGTCGCCCGGAGCGGCCACGCGGCGCTTCCACGAGGCGATCGAGCACCTGCTCACCGAGTGGGAGCGGCACGCCGCTCTGCACCGGGGCGACGGCGCGGTCGACGACCACGATCCGGAGGGCTGAGCGGGCGGGAGCACCGCTCGAACGGCCGCGTCAAGGGTGGGCCGGTCGCCGGGCGGCCTCCCGGTGCCCCGCTACGCTCGTCCCATGATGACCCCGCGCGCCTTCGCCCGCTCCCGCCGGCGCCGGTCGGCACCCGCCCAGCCCGCGGTCGAGCCGGACATCGTGGTCTCCGCCGACCCGGAGAAGCCGGTCTTCACGATCCGCTCCTTCCGCATCGGCCTGTTCGGCGCGCTCGGCGTGCTGGTGGCGCTCGTCCTGGGCGGCCTCGTCGTGCAGCTGGGCACGGTGCTGACCTACATCTTCGTGGCGCTGTTCTTCGCGCTCGGCCTCGATCCGCTGGTCTCCTGGCTCGAGAGCAAGCGCCTGCCGAGGCCGCTCGCGATCACGGCGGTCTTCGCCGCGGTGGTGCTGATCTTCGCCGGCCTGCTGGTCTACATCATCCCGATCCTGGTCGAGCAGCTGACGATGTTCGTCACGAGCGCCCCGCAGATCGTCACCGACATCGCCTCGCAGCAGTGGGTGCTCGACCTCGAGCAGCAGCTGCGCGGCGTGATCGACATCGACGAGCTGATCGAGAGCGTCCAGAGCTTCATCGGCAACCCCAACAACCTGCTCTCGCTCGGCGGCGGACTGATCGCGGTCGGGACCGGGATCGCCAGCGGCGTGACCGGCGCCGTCATCGTGCTGATCCTGACGCTGTACTTCCTCGCGTCGCTGCGCTCGATGAAGGCCGTCGCCTACCGCTTCGCCCCCGCCTCGCACCGCGCGAAGGCGCACGAGGTCGGCGACGAGATCACCGGCGCCGTGGGCCGATACGTGGTCGGCCAGGTCTCGCTCGCCGGCGTGAACGGCGTGCTCACGTTCATCCTGCTGCTCTCGATCGGCGCCCCGGTGCCGGCGCTGCTGGCCTGCGTCGCGTTCCTCGGCTCCCTGATCCCGCTGGTCGGCACGCTCTCGGGCGCCGTGATCATCTCGCTCGCCTGCCTCCTGGCCTCGCCGCTGACCGCGCTGGTCGCCGCGATCTACTACCTCGTCTACATGCAGGTCGAGGCGTACCTCCTCAGCCCCCGCATCATGAACAAGGCCGTCTCGGTCCCCGGTGCGGTCGTCGTGATCGCGGCGGTGGCGGGCGGCACCATCGCGGGCGTGCTCGGCGCCCTGGTCGCGATCCCGGTCGCGGCCTCGGTGATCATCGTCGTGCAGAAGGTCGTCTTCCCCCGTCAGGACGCCAAGTAGCGGACCGCACCGCGACGGCCGGTCCGCTCAGCGCCAGGGCGGCACCGCGCCGTCGACCGCAGCGCTGAAGCGGCGGACCGACTCCGGGACCGCGACGCCCTCCTCCGCCGGCACCGGCGCGAGCGTGCGGGTGACCAGCGGCACGACGCCCGCCCAGACCCCGGCCTCCGGCTCGTCGCCCGCTCCGTGCGCGCGCACCTTCAGGCTCGCCTCGGCCAGGGGGAGGCGCAGCACCAGCGTCGCCGCGATCTCGCGGTCGGTGCTCGGCCGCACCTCCTCGTTGCGCCCCGGCAGGAGGCGTGCCACCAGCAGGTCGAGGGCCCGCGCCTTCTCCTCGCCCTCCAGCGCCTCGGCTCGGCCGATCACCATCGCCGAGCGGTAGTTCATCGAGCTGTCGAAGGTGGAGCGGGCGACGACCAGTCCGTCGACCAGCGTGACCGAGGCGGTGAGGAGCGAGTGCCGCGCCGCCTGCCGCAGCAGTCCTCCGCCGCTCGACCCGTGCAGCAGGAGGGAGTCGCCGTCGCGGGCGAAGAGGATCGGCAGCACGATCGCGGCGCCGTCCCGCACGACGGCGACGTGGGCGACGAGCGCCTCGTCGAGCAGGGCGTGCAGCTCGGCGGGATCGGTGCGCTGGCGGTCGCGGAGACGGGAGACGCGGGTGCGGTCGGTGACGGGGAGGCTGTCCATGTCGGAATCGTCCCGCGCCGACTGGATCTGCCAGGATGCCACTGGGCCGCGATCGGAGTGGTCCAGAGCGGAGCGGTCGATGGCGTCGGGCGATCTGGAGATCCCGCTCCTCCTCGGGCCGTCGCCGCGCGGCTCGGTCCGCGCCGGGCTCGCCGAGGCGCTGCGCCAGGCGGTGCTGGAGGGGCGCTACCGGGCGGGCGATCCGATCCCGTCGAGCCGCGTGCTCGCCGAGCGGCTCGGCGTCTCGCGGGGCTCCGTCGTCGCCGCGGTGGATCAGCTGGTGGGGGAGGGCTACCTCGTCGCCCACCCGCGCGCAGCGGTGACGGTCGCCTCCGACGGACTGCTGGCGCCGGCGCCGCAGGAGCCGCGGCCGGAGTCCCGGGAGACCGTCGTCCCGCCCGCCGCGGCGGACCTGAGGCCGGGCCGGCCGGACACCCGCGCCCTCGACACCCCGGAGTGGCGGGCCGCCTGGCGCCTGGCGCTCGCCTCGCCGCCCTCGGCGCCTCCTCGGGGTTCCGGGGACCCGGCCCTGCGGGAGCAGATCGCCGAGCAGCTGCGCCGGTCCCGCGGCGTCGACGTGCAGGCGTCGGACGTGGTGGTGACCAGCGGCACCGCGGGCGCCGTCGCGCTCCTGGCCCGCGCCGCCTCGGCCTCGCTCGGACGCGAGGTGCGCGTCGCCGTCGAGGACCCCGGCTACCCGGCCGTCCGGCGCCGCCTGCGCGCCGACGGGCACGAGGTCGTCGGCGTCCCGGTGCGCGGCGACGGCATCGACCTCGACGCTCTCGCGAGCTCCGGCGCGGACGTGGTCGTCGTCACTCCGTCGCACCAGTACCCGACCGGAGGCAGGCTCGCCCTCGCCGAGCGCCTGGAGCTGGTGCGCCGCGCGTCGGCCGGCCCCCTGCTCGTGGTGGAGGACGACTACGACAGCGAGTTCCGCTACGTCGGCGCCCCGCTGCCCGCGCTCGCCTCGCTCGACTCCGGCGGCGGAGTCGCCCATGTCGGGTCGTTCTCGAAGACCGTCTCGCCGTGGCTCCGCATCGCCTACCTGGCCGTTCCGCCGGCGTCCTGGCTCCGCGGGGCGCTGGCCGGCCTCGACGACGAGAAGGACGCCTCCGCCTCGGGTCCGACGCAGGCGGCGCTCGCGCAGTTCATGGCGAGCGGGGCGTTCCGGAGGCATCTCACGCGCTCGAGACGGCGCTACGCCCACCGCCGTGAGCTGGTCCACGCCTTCGGGGAGTCGGTGCCGTGGGGGCGCGCGAGCGGACTCGACGGGGGTCTGCACGTCGTCCTCTCCCTGCCCGCGCCTCTGGACGCGCACGCCGTCGCGGCCGCGCTGCTCCGGGAGGGACTGCTCGTCGCCACTCTGCACGAGTACGCCCTGTCGGGACGGGCCGCGACCGAGGCGCTGGTCCTCGGCTACGGCCATGTCGGCGACCTCGAGCTCGCTGCGGCGCTGGACCTCGTCGACCGGACCGTCCGCGCGCTCGCCGCCGGGGCCGTCCGTGGTATCCCTGGAGGATGACCCGCGACTCCGCCCTGCACATCACCGACGATCCCGACGCCGACGCGCTGCTCAGCCGCGACCCGCTGGCACTGCTGATCGGGATGCTCCTCGACCAGCAGGTCGCGATGGAGACGGCCTTCTCCGGGCCCCGCAAGATCGAGGAGCGCCTCGAGGCGGAGGGCGCCTCGTTCGACGCCGCGTCGATCGCGGGCTTCGACGAGGACGCGTTCTCGGAGCTCTGCCGGACTCCGCCCGCGATCCACCGCTACCCGGCGAGCATGGCGGGGCGCGTGCAGGTCCTCTGCCGCGCTCTGGTCGACGACTGGGACGGCGACGCCGCGGCTGTCTGGACGCGGGACGAGCCCGACGGCCGCACGGTACTCGCGCGTCTGAAGGCGCTGCCCGGCTTCGGCGAGCAGAAGGCGCGGATCTTCCTCGCCCTGCTCGGCAAGCAGCGCGGATTCTCGGGGGAGGGCTGGCGCTCGGCCGCGGGCGCGTACGGAGAGGAGGGCGCCTTCCGCTCCGTCGCCGACATCGTCTCTCCGGAGTCGCTGACGAAGGTCCGCGCCACCAAGCAGGCCGCGAAGGCCGCCGCCAAGGCGGAGAAGTAGGGCCGGGGGCGGCGGCCGGATGGATCGAGCGCTCGACGACGGTTCCGGTCGCCGTCTCCGCAGTCGCAGGCCGAGCAGCCTGACCCGATGATCCCCGCCGCCACCGCCCGGCTGCGCTTCCGCGAGATGACCGCCGAGGACCTCCCCGACATGGCGGACCTGCTCGGCGACCCGGTCGTGATGCGGTACTACCCCGCGCCGAAGGACCGCGAGCAGGCAGCCGCCTGGATCGAGTGGAACCGGCGCAACTACCGCGAGCACGGCTTCGGGCTGTGGATCGTCGAGACCCTCGACGGCGAGTTCGTCGGCGACTGCGGGTTGACCTGGCAGCGCGTCGACGGCGGGATCGAGCTCGAGGTCGGCTACCACGTGCGGGCCGGTCTGCACGGCCGCGGCTACGCCACCGAGGCGGCTGCGGCCTGCCGCGACCTCGCGCTCGCCCACCGCCTCGCGGGACGACTCGTGGCGCTCGTGCACCCGGACAACGCCGCCTCGAGGCGCGTCGCCGAGAAGACCGGCCTCCGCGTGATCGCCGAGGACCGCGACGGCGGCGGACTCGTCCGCACCGTGCTCGGGATGCCGCTCGTCGGGCCCGGGTGCCGGCCTCGGGAACGCTGACCGATCGCCTCCGACGGCTCCGGACCACAGCGCGCGGCCCGCGCCGAGCAGGATGGTCTGAGCTAGATCCGGTCCTCCAGCGCCGCGATCAGCGCCGCGCGGTCCTCACGGAGGATCGAGGCCCCGCCCCCCGGCACGGTCCGCACCTCGACGCCGCGGCCGGCGAGGACGCCGCCCAGCGAGCCGTGGCCCAGCGGGTCCTCAGGCATCACGGCGAGCGTCGGCACGGGGAACGTCTCGGGGGCCTCGGCCGCACCCCGTGCCGTCAGCCCGCCGGCGGAGTCCTGCTCCCAGAGCGCGTGGGCCGACACGTCGAGCTCGATCTGCTCGTCCGTCCAGATCGGGTGGCGGTGGCGGAGGGAGTCGGCGTCGCCCTTCTCGACGTGCGCGACCGAGCCGCCGCGGTGGAGCGCGCTCGTCAGTCCCCGGGCGTCCGAGAACGCGGGGTCGAGCAGGACGAGCCGGTCGGCGCCGTACTCGGGGGCGAGCCGGGCGGCGACGACGGCGCCGAGGCCGTGGCCGATGACGAGGTCGGGGGTCTGCAGCACCGAGGCGCGGACGTCCGACGCCCAGCGCTCCGGCGAGTACACGGGCGACGCCGGCGAGCCGCCGTGACCGGCGAGATCGGGGGCCACCACGCGGTAGCCGTGCTCGTGCAGCGTCGGGACCAGGGCGTACCAGATCCGGGAGTCGGAGCCGAGGCCGTGGAGGAGTAGCGCCGTCCGCTCGCCCGTTCCGCCGTAGTCGCGGACGAACAGCGCCAGCGGCTTGGCCGGCGCGGCGGCCAGCGCCTTCCGCTCGGCACGGGTCGGCTCGAGCACGAGGGTGTTGCCGAACGCCTGCGGTGCCGGCCCGAACGCGTCGCGCGCGCTCTGGATCACCTTGCGGCCCAGCATCGCGTTGCCGACGCCGCCCAGTGCCGCTCCGATCCCGAACGGCATCGCCCGGCCGACCAGGCCCGCGCCCTGCTGGGCGAGGAAGTGCTTGGCGAAGGACTTCTTCGCGCGGTCCGCCAGCTCGCCCACGAGGAAGGACGGCAGGCCCTTCGTGACCACGGAGCCCCAGTACTGGTTGAGGCCGCTGCCCCCGCCGACGGCCTGCCCGGCCACCTGGCGCACCATCTCGCTGCCGGAGGAGCCCATCATCAGCGTGAGCACGAGGGCCCGCGCGCGGTCCGGGTCCTCGAGCGGGATCCCGTGCACCTCCGTCACCGACTGCGCGAAGAGCGCGCTCGCCTCCAGGAACCCCGCCGCTCCCGCGCCGGAGAGGGCCACCGAGGCGGCCGTGCCGATGCCGGGGACGACGGCGGTCGCCCCGATCGCCGCGCCTCCCGCGGCCACGCTCGAGAGGTACTGCCGCTCGAGCGACGTGATGATCTGGTCCGGAGTCGCCCCGGGACGCCGGCGCCGCAGCAGGCGGATGTTCGCCAGCACGGCCGGGCGCTGCACCGCGAGGAGCCGGTCGAGCAGCTTCGCCAACTGCGCGTTCTCGGAGCCGTCGGCCTGCTCCACCTCGCCGGCCCTCTCCACGGCGCGCTCGCGCTTGCGGTCCTTCTGGGCCATGTCGTGCACTCCTGCGTCCTCGGGCGCCGCGTGCGGGAGGGGTCAGTCGTCGGAGACGGTGCCCTGGACGGGCGGGCCCTCGGCCGGCGCCGTGCTGCTCCGCGGTGTCGGCGCGTAGTCCTCAGCGTAACGCGCGAGCACCTCCTCGATCGGCGCGTCCAGCACCAGGCGGCCCTTGTCCAGGTAGAGGCCGCGCGTGCAGAAGCGGCGGAGGTCGCGCTCGTTGTGCGAGACGAAGAAGAGGGTGCGGCCGGAGGCGAGCAGCTCCTCGATCCGCGCGTAGCACTTCTCGCGGAACGCCCTGTCGCCGACCGCGAGCACCTCGTCCACCAGG
This sequence comes from Rathayibacter sp. AY1A3, assembly GCF_002930975.1. Lineage (NCBI taxonomy): Bacteria > Bacillati > Actinomycetota > Actinomycetes > Micrococcales > Microbacteriaceae > Rathayibacter > Rathayibacter sp. AY1A3. The sequence goes on from NZ_PSTO01000005.1 coordinate 49,055, forward strand.
ATGATCGGCTCCTCGAGCCGCGACACGACGGAGAAGGCGATCCGCACCTTCATCCCGCTCGAGAGGTGCTTGTAGGGGGTGTCGAGGAAGTCGCCGATCTCGGCGAACTCGATGATCGAGTCGAAGCGCGCGTCGACCTCGCGCTTGGACATCCCGTGGAGACCCGCGGTCAGGTAGACGTTCTCGCGGACGCTCAGGTCGGCCACGAAGCCGCCGGTGATCTCGATGAGCGGAGCGACGCCCCCGCGCACCTCCACCGCGCCCTCGTCCGGCAGCACCACGCCGGCGACGAGCTTGAGCAGCGTCGACTTCCCCTGACCGTTCCGGCCGACGACACCGATCGCCTCGCCCGCCCGCACCTGCACGTCGAGCCCGCGCAGCGCCCAGAACTCGCCGGGCCGCGAGCGGCGGGAGCGGCCGGCGAAGAGGTCCTTGAAGGAGCGGCGGCCCCGCCGGTTGCGGCGGAAGCGGATCCCGAGGCCGCGGCACTCGATGACCACCGGGGCGTCGGCCATCACAGCTCCTTCAGCACCGCGCGCTCGGAGCGGCGGAAGACGACGAGGCCCAGCGCCAGCACGAGCACCGAGAGGCCCGCGGAGGCGAGAATGAGCGGGACGTCGAGCTCGCTCTCGAAGAACGCGGAGCGGTAGAGGGCGAAGATCCCGCTGAGCGGGTTGAGCGCCGCGAGCGGCCGGATCTGCTCCGGCAGGTTGGCCGTGGAGTAGATGATCGGCGACGCGTAGAAGAGGAACCGGAGCACGAGCTTCACGGCCCGCTCCAGATCTCGGAAGAAAACCACGAGCGGGGCCACCAGCAGACCCACGCCGAGCGTGAGCACCGCCTGCAGCAGGATCGCCACGGGGAACAGCAGCGCCGCCCAGGTCAGGTGCGCGCCGGCGATCACGGCGAAGAGCACCAGCACCGGCAGGCTCGCCACGAACTCGATGCCCTTCGAGAGCACGATCCGCCCGACCCAGATGGTCCGCGGGATCGACGTCGACCGCACCAGCTTCGCCTCGCGGAGGAACGCGCGGGTCGCGTCGGAGGTCGCCTGGTTGAACCACATCCACGGCAGAAGGCCCGCGAGCAGGAAGACGATGTACGGGTCCTCGCCGACGGTCCGCCGGAAGACGACGGTGAAGACGAAGAAGTAGATGCCCGACATGATGAGCGGGTCGAGAACCGACCAGACGTAGCCGAGCGCGCTCGTGGCGTACCGGACGGTGAGGTCGCGCCTGGTGAGCAGCCAGAGGGAGTGACGGTAGCGCCAGGCCCGGGAGCGCCGGTGGCGCAGGGCCGTCTCGGTCGCGAGGGTGTCGGCCGTGCTCACTGCGCGACTCCTCCCGTCGGCTCCGCTCGAGCCGGGGGAGGAGCCGGGAGCGTCAGACGAAGAGGTTCGCGCGCTCGAGGTCCTCGGCGAAGTCCACCTCGACGGCGTAGAGGTCGGAGATGTCCATCGGCTCGACGAGCAGGCGGTCCTGCTCGATCGCCAACTCTATGCCACGCTCGAAGTAGTCCTGGGCGTCGACCCGGGCGAGCTGGCGCACCAGCGCGGCCTTGTCGGAGGCGGACACGTAGTTGATCCCGACCGCCTCGCCGAGGCCGCCGCGCACCGTCTTGGAGAGCTCCTGAATGAAGCCCTCGGCGCTCGTCGTGTACTTGACCTCCTCGTCCGACACCTTCGAGGTGTTGACGGTGACGAAGGAGACGTCCTTCGCGATCAGCGCGGCCGCCCGGTCGAGGATGCGCGGGTCGAAGACGACGTCGCCGTTCATCCAGAGCACGCCGCCCTGCCCGCTCGCCTGCAGCGCGCGGAGGAGGCTCTTGGAGGTGTTGGTCTGGTCGTACTGCTCGTTGTAGACGAACGTCGCCGAGGGGAAGGCCTCGATGATGTGCTCGAGCTTGTAGCCGACGACGATGCTCACCGGGACCTTCGTGCCGAAGGCGTGGTGGATGTTGTCGAACTGCTGCTGCATGATCGTGCGCCCGTCGCTGAGCGGCGTGAGCGGCTTGGGGAGCGAGCGGCCGAGCCGGCTGCCCATCCCTGCGGCGAGGATGACGACGGTGGCGGGGCTGCTGCTCGTCGAACCTGTGTGCATCATCGTGTGTTCTCCTCGAATTAACCGCTGCGTCTCGATCTGATCGACTCCTCGGGTAGAGACCTAGTGTACAGTTCACGCCCCCCGGGGCCAGGGTGGTTGACCTCTCGCCGTGTCGCCGGGTGTCGGCGCGGGCGCCGGGGGCCTGCGGGCGAGTTGGTACCGTAGCCGGATGACGTCCGTGACGAACGCCGAGCCCGCTGAGGGTGCCGCGGATCCGGACGGCGCCTCGCCCGTCGTCTTCGAGCTGCACCAGCTGACCCGGACCTTCGGGAGGACGGTGGCGGTCGACCGCATCGACCTGGCCGTCCGCGCGGGGACCTTCTACGGGATCATCGGCCCGAACGGCGCGGGCAAGACCACCACGCTCTCGATGATGACGGGCCTTCTGCGACCCGACACCGGCCGCGTCCTCGTGCACGGCGTCGACGTCTGGAAGGACCCGTCGGCCGCGAAGCCGCTGATCGGGGTCCTGCCCGACCGCCTCCGGCTGTTCGACCGGCTCACCGGCGCCCAGTTCCTCGCCTACTCCGCCGCGCTGCGCGGCATCGACCTCGCCACGGCGAAGCAGCGCACGGTCGAGCTGGCCGAGGCGCTCGGCCTCTCCGACGCGCTGGAGCGCCTGATCTCGGACTACTCCGCGGGGATGGCGAAGAAGGTCGCCCTCGCGGCGGCGATGATCCACGCCCCGCGCGTGCTGGTCCTCGACGAGCCGTTCGAGTCGGTGGACCCGGTCTCCTCGGCCGCCGTGATCACCGTGCTGCGCCGCTTCGTCGAGGGCGGCGGCACCGTCGTCCTCTCCAGCCACGGGCTCGACTTCATCGAGCGCGTCTGCGACGACGTGGCCGTGATCGTCGGCGGGCGCGTGCTCGCCTCCGGGACGGTCGCGGAGGTCGCCGGCACCGCGACGCTGGAGGAGCGCTTCCTCGAGCTCGCGGGCGGCAAGCAGATCGCCGAGGGGCTGCAGTGGCTGCACGACTTCTCCGGCTGAGGATCGACGTCCTCCTGGGCGCGTTCCGCTCCGGGCCCGCGCGCTCGGCCGGCGCCGTCCTGGGCGTGGTCGTGGTCGTCGCGGTGACGGCCCTGCTGATCGGGGCGATCGGCGCTCTGCGCTCCTCCGACGCGGCGGCGGGCGCTCTCGTGACCGCCGGCGGCCTCGTCTCCGTCGGCTTCCTGGTGCTGCCCTTCCTGCTCGGCCCGCTCGACCCGATGGATCCGCGCGCGTTCCGCCTCTTCGGCCTTCCGCCGCTCCGCCTCGCCGGGGCGCTCGCCCTGGCCGGCCTCGTCTCTGTCCCCACGCTCGCCCTGCTGGTGGTCGGGCTCGCGAGCGCGCCGCTCGCCCCGGGCGCAGGCGCCTTCGCCGTGGTCGGCCCGCTCCTCGCGGTGGCGACGGCCTCCCTGTTCGCGCGGATCGGCCTCGCCGCCTCCGCCGCCCTCGTCCCCTCCCGGACCGCCCGCGAGCTGCTGGCCGTCCTCGGCCTGGTGCTGATGCTGGGCGGTCCCGCAGCCCTCGGCGCCGCCGCGCTGGTCGACACGGGGGACACCCCGGTGCTCGAGCGCTGGGGCGCGGCGATGGGGGCCACTCCGTTCGGTGCGGCGTGGATGATCGCCCCGGCCGCCCGGACCGGCGACGCGCTCGGCCCGCTCCTGCTGGCCCTGGCGACGCTCGTCGCGGCGGGCGCGCTCTGGTGGCTCGTCGTCCGCCTGCTGACGGAGCGCCCCGAGCGCACGCACCGGCCGCCGCGCGGCCTCCGGCTGGGCTGGTTCGACGTCCTCGGCTCGACCCGGACCGGCGCGATCGCGGCGCGCAGCATCACCTACTGGCTCCGGGATCCGCGCTACCAGGCGTCGCTCGTCGCCGTGCCGGTGCTGCCGGTCGCGGCCCTGCTGCTGCTCGCGGTCGTCGGCGTCCCCTTCCCGCTGCTCTCGCTGCTCCCGGTCCCGCTGATCGCGCTGTTCCTCGGCTGGTTCCTGCACAACGACGTCGCCTACGACGGCTCGGCGTTCTGGCTCCACGTGGCCGCGGGCGTCCGCGGCTGGTCGGACCGGCTCGGCCGCGCCTTCCCGACCCTCCTGCTCGGCGTGCCGGTCGTCGTGCTCGGCTCGCTGATCAGCAGCGCGACCTCGGGGCTCCCCGATGCGCTGCCCGTCGTGCTCGCGGTGAACACCTGCCTCCTGCTCGTCCCCGCCGGCGTCGCCAGCGCCGTCTCGGCACGGCTCGCCTATCCGGCTCCGCGCCCGGGCGACAGCGCGTTCACGCAGCCCCAGGCCCCCGGAGCCAGCGGCGCCGGTCCGCAGTCCCTCGCGTTCGGCCTGGGGCTGCTCCTCTCGGCTCCGGCCGTGGTGCTCGGCGTCCGCGCCCTGTTCGTCGACCCGGAGGCGGCGGGCGACGCCGTGCTCGTCGGCTTCGGCAGCGCCGTGGTCGTCTTCGCCCTCGGCGTGCTCCTCGGCGGCCGGCTGTTCGAGCGCCGCGCGACCGAGCTGGTCGCATTCACCAGCCGCTACTAGCGCCGCCCGATCCGGAGCGCACGGCCGCGGGCCCGGGCTCCGCGCGTAGGATCGTCGGCATGATTCCGCGCGTCCAGAACAGCAGCACCGACCCCCTCGAGGGAGGCGGAGGAACCGCCACGCTCGACCGCGAGCTCGAGGAGCTCCTCAACCAGGAGTCCATCGAGCCGGGCGACCACGAGCGCTTCTCCCACTACGTGCCGAAGGACAAGATCCTCGAGAGCGCCATCACCGGCAAGCCGGTCCGCGCGCTCTGCGGCAAGAAGTGGCTCCCGGGCCGCGACCCGGAGAAGTTCCCGGTGTGCCCGGCCTGCAAGGAGATCTACGCGAAGATGAAGTGAGCGCCCGCCCGCTCACTCGTAGCGGGTCGGGATGACGGGCTCGCCGCGGCCGAGCCGGAGCGCGTCGATCGGCAGCTCGAGGACCGCGTTGGCGTGGTGCGCGCGGGCTGCCGCCACTCCCTCGATGCCGAGGTGCTCGGGGCGGATCGTCCCGTCCTCGATCAGGGGGACGAGCAGCGCCCGCTCGCCCTCGCCGACGGCGCCCTCGGGGCCGGCGCCCACGTGCACGACCTCGGCCTCGGCGATCCCGTCGTCGGAGAGCAGACGGCCGGCGGCCTTCCGTCCGCCGATCGACGCCTTCGAGACCGACTTCTTCGCCACCGCGACCCACTCGCCCGCGTCGTCCTCGTGCGCGACCAGCTTGTAGACCATGCCCGCCGTCGGGTGGCCCGAGCCCGTCGCCACCGAGGTGCCGACGCCGTAGGAGTCGACCGGTGAGGCCGCGAGCGCGGCGATCCCGTACTCGTCGAGGTCGTTGGTGACGGTGATGCGCGTGCCGGTCGCGCCGAGCGCGTCCAGCTGCTGCCGGACGGCGGCCACCTGCTGGGGGAGGTCGCCGGAGTCGATGCGCACAGCGCCGAGGCCGGTGCCGGCGACGCGGACCGCCAGGTCGACGGCGGCTGTCACGTCGTAGGTGTCCACCAGGAGGGTCGTGCCGGGGCCGAGCGCGGCGACCTGCGCGCGGAACGCCTCCTCCTCCGAGTCGTGGAGGAGGGTGAAGGAGTGCGCGGAGGTGCCCATCGTGGGCACGCCGAAGCTGCGGCCCGCCTCCAGGTTCGAGGAGGCGCCGAATCCGGCGATGTAGGCGGCGCGAGCGGCCGCGACGGCGGACCGCTCACCGGCGCGGCGCGAGCCCATCTCGGCGAGCGGTCGCCCGTCGGCGGCCGAGACCATCCGCGCGGCGGCGCTCGCCACGGCGCTGTCGTGGTTGAGGACGCTGAGCACCAGGGTCTCCAGCAGCACGCCGTCGGCGAAGGGCGCCTCGACGATGAGCACGGGGGAGCCCGGGAGGTAGACCTCGCCCTCGCGGTAGCCCCAGACGTCGCCCCGGAAGCGGTAGTCGGCGAGCCAGTCCAGCGTGCGGGAGTCGACGACGCGGTTCTCGCGGAGCCAGGACAGCTCGTCGTCGCCGAAGCGGAAGCGCGAGATCAGCTCGAGGAGCCGGCCGGTGCCCGCGAGCACGCCATAGCGGCGTCCGGGCGGGAGGCTCCGGGCGAACACCTCGAACATGCAGCGGCGGTCGGCGGTGCCGCTGCCGAGGGCGCCCTCGACCATCGTGAGCTCGTACCGGTCGGTGAGGAAGGCCGTGGAGTCCATCCGCTCAGTGTTCCACGGCCGCCCCCGCGCGGCCCAGGCGCGGGTGCCGGGGCTTGCGCACGCCGCCGGGCCCGGGAACGGCGTGCGGCCGGGACCGGGCCGCAGGGCGCGGGTAGGCTGTTCCTCCGTGACGGACGCACCGCTGGGCATCTTCGACTCCGGAGTCGGCGGGCTCACCGTCGCCCGCTCCGTGATCGACCAGCTGCAGAACGAGTCGATCGTCTACCTCGGCGACACCGCGCACTCGCCCTACGGGCCCAAGCCGCTCGCCGACGTCCGCGCCTACGCCCTCGACACCCTCGACACGCTGGTCGATCAGGGCGCCAAGCTGCTCGTCATCGCCTGCAACACCGCCTCGGCCGCGATGATGCGCGACGCCCGCGAGCGCTACACGCTCGGCCGCGGCATCCCGGTGATCGAGGTCATCCAGCCCGCCGTCCGCAGCGCTGTCCGCGACACGCGCAACCGCCGCGTCGGCGTGATCGGCACGGTCGGGACGATCCGCTCCCGCGCCTACGACGACGCCTTCGTCGCCGCGCCCGACCTGCAGCTGTTCACCGCCGCCTGCCCGCGCTTCGTCGAGTTCGTCGAGGCGGGCGTCACCTGGAGCGACGAGCTGCTCGCGGTGGCGGAGGTGTACCTCGCGCCGCTCAAGGCCGCGGGGGTCGACACGCTCGTCCTCGGCTGCACGCACTACCCGCTGCTGCGCGGTGCCATCGCGTACGTGATGGGGCCGGACGTCCGCCTCGTCTCGAGCGCCGAGGAGACCGCGCTCGACGTCTACCGGACCCTCGTGGCGCACGGCCTGCAGCGCACCTCCGCCGCTCCTCCGACCTACCGGTGGGAGGAGACGGGCTCGAGCGACTTCGTCCGCCTCGCCCGCCGCTTCCTCGGCCCGGAGGTCTCGAGCGTCGACCTCGTCGAGACCGGCACCATCAACCTGCGCGAGCTCGACCGGGCCGCGCTCCCGCACGATCGAGGGAGACCCGAGTGACCGACAGCACCGCATCGAAGGCCGCGCGCAGGGACGGGCGGGCGCCCGACGAGCTGCGCACCGTGACGATCGAGCGCGGCTGGAGCTCCCAGGCCGAGGGCTCCGCGCTCGTCTCGTTCGGGAACACCAGGGTGCTCTGCACCGCCTCCTTCACGAACGGCGTGCCGCGCTGGCTGCAGGGCAAGGGCAAGGGCTGGGTCACCGCCGAGTACGCGATGCTGCCCCGCTCCACCAACTCCCGCATGGACCGCGAGTCGGTCAAGGGGAAGGTCGGCGGGCGCACGCACGAGATCTCGCGGCTGATCGGCCGGAGCCTGCGCGCGGTGGTCGACACGAAGGCGCTCGGCGAGAACACCCTCGTCATCGACTGCGACGTCCTCCAGGCCGACGGCGGCACCCGCACCGCGGCGATCACCGGCGCCTACGTGGCGATGGCCGACGCGATCGAGTGGGCGCGCGGCAAGAAGTACGTGGGGCAGAAGGCGCAGCCGCTGATTGACAGCCTCTCGGCGGTGTCCGTCGGCATCATCGACGGCGTGCCGATGCTCGACCTGGCCTACGTCGAGGACGTGCGCGCCGAGACCGACATGAACGTCGTCGTCACCGGACGCGGCCTGTTCGTCGAGGTGCAGGGCACCGCCGAGGGAGCCCCGTTCGACCGCCGCGAGCTCGACGCCCTGCTCGACCTCGCGGTCGCCGGCGCCTCCGACCTCGCCCGCATCCAGGCCGAAGCGCTCGCCGCGGAGCCCGGAGCGTGAGCCTGGACCTCGTCCTCGCCACGCACAACGCGGGCAAGGTGGAGGAGTTCCGCGCCATGCTGGCCGGCGCGCTCCCCGGAGTCGGCGTCCGCGCCTACGACGGACCCGAGCCCGTCGAGGACGGCGTGAGCTTCGCCGAGAACGCGCTGATCAAAGCGCGCGCGGCGGCGGCGCACACCGGCCTCGTGGCGCTCGCGGACGACTCCGGGATCTGCGTCGACGTCCTCGGCGGCGCGCCGGGCATCTTCTCGGCCCGCTGGTCGGGACGCGCGCACGACGCGACGGCCAACCTCGAGCTCCTCCTGGCGCAGCTGCACGACGTGAAGGCAGAGCACCGCGGTGCGCACTTCAGCTGCACCATCGCCCTCGTGGTGCCGGACTCCGTGCTCCCCGGCGGACAGGAGACGGTGGTCGAGGGCCGCTGGGACGGCGCGATCGCGACGGCCCCGCGCGGTGCGAACGGCCACGGCTACGACCCGGTGTTCGTCCCCGAGGCCGGGGCGCTCACGGCGGCCGAGCTCGCTCCCGAGCAGAAGAACGCCCGGAGCCACCGCGCCCGCGCCTTCACCGCGCTGCGCGCCGAGCTCGCCGCCCTGTCCGCCCGGCTCTGACCCGGCGGGTTCCCACCGCGGGATGCCACTCCGGTGCACGCCTGTCGGCGTGCCGCGTGCCGGAGTGGCGTCCCCCGGAGGCGGAGGTCAGGACTTCGGGTGCTTGTCGTCCAGGGTGTCGGCGTCGAGCACGTAGGCGGCCGACTCGGTCGAGTCGGTCTCGGGGTCGGCGGCGAGCTTCGCCTTGCGCTGCTGCTGGAAGAAGTGGAACAGCGTCGGCACCAGCGCGAGCACGACCGCGCCGATCAGGATCACGTCGATGTAGTGCGAGACGAAGTCGGCGACCGGCGGGATGAAGGCGAGCAGCCATCCGATCAGGGTGACCCCGCTGCCCCAGATCAGGGCGCCGATGAGGTTGTAGAGGCTGTACTTGCGGTAGTTCATGTGAGCCACGCCGGCCGCGATCGGCGCGAAGGTGCGGACGATCGGCACGAAGCGCGCGAGGATCACGGCGAGGCCGCCGAAGCGCTCGAAGAACGCGTTGGTCCGCTTCACGTTCTCGATGCTGAAGAAGCCGGACTCCTTGCGCTCGAAGATGCGCGGGCCGGCCTTGTGCCCGATCAGGTAGCCGACCTCGCCGCCGACGAAGGCCGAGAACCCGACGGCCAGGCAGATGAGCCAGATCGGGACGCCGAGGCCGCCGTTCGAGGCGTTCTCGTGCGCCAGCAGGCCCGTGATGATCAGCAGCGTGTCGCCCGGGAAGAGGAAGCCGATCAGCAGTCCGGTCTCGGCGAACACGATGAGGCAGACCACGAGCACGCCCCAGGGGCCGAACGAGGTCAGGATCGTCTCCGGATCGAGCCAGGGGACGAGGGCGGCGTGATTCAACGGATCTCCAGTCGACGGGGGCCGGTGGCCGGTCGGCGGTCACGCGAGCGCGCTCAGCGTACCGGCCGATCCCGTGCGGAAGGAGGGACTCGAACCCTCACGCCTCTCGGCACAGGAACCTAAATCCTGCGTGTCTGCCATTCCACCACTCCCGCGTGCGGGCTCCAGTGTAGAGAGGAGGGCCCCGCGCCTCAGCCGCGGGAGGCCGCCCGGGGGAGGTACCGCGGGATCCAGCGAGCGAGCGCCCCCGCTCCGCCCAGACCGAGCACCCCCATCACGACGGCGGCGAAGGGGAGGGAGATCAGGGCGGTGAGCGCCGACACGACGATCGGGGCGGCGGCGTTGCCCGCGTCGCCGGTGAAGCGGAACGCGCCGAGGAACGGGGCCGGATCGGCGGGGGGCGCGAGATCGGCGCCGATGGTCATCAGGATCCCGGAGCCGATGCCGTTCGCGGCCGCGAGCACGCAGGCCACGGCGACGAACCAGGGCACCGGATCGAGGGCGAGCACCGAGGCGGCGAGGGCGAGGTGGCCGAGCCCGAGGCCGATCATCGAGGGGATCGCGGTGGCGCCCCGGCCGAAGCGGTCCATCAGCTGGCCGCCGGCGTAGAAGAGGGCGAAGTCGAGCGCGCCGGCGATGCCGATGATGATCGCGGTGTCGGTCTCGGCGAGCCCGATGCTCACCGCCCAGAGGGGGAGGATCAGCGTCCGGCTCGCCCGCAGCGCCCCGATCACGGCGGCGCCGGTCCCCATCCGAGCGAGGACCCCGCGGTGCTCGCGCAGCGTCCCGAGCAGCGACTGCGGCGACTCCGGGACGGTCGCCGACGCCTCCGCGGCGACCACGTCCTCCGGAGCGGCGCGGTCGGCCGCGGCCTGCGCCCGCCGCAGCACCGTCGCGGGGTCGGGCACGAGCAGCAGGACCACGACCGCCGCCACGCAGCAGACGATGTGCACCCAGAAGACGGACTCGACGGAGCCGGTGAGGTGCACCACCCCGGCCGCCAGGAACGGGCCGATCAGCCAGCCGGCGCGGAACGCCCCGGCGAGGGCGCTGAGCGCGCGGGCGCGGTGCGTGATCGGGACGAACGACGTCATGAACGCGTGCCGCGCCAGCGCGAAGACCGCGGTCGCGAGGCCGATCACGAAGACGCCGATCGTCAGCCCGACCCATGACGTCGAGAGCAGGCACACCACGAGCCCGAGGATCGACGCGGCCGAGGCTCCGAGCATGGCGCCGCGCTCGCCGATCCGCGAGACGATCCAGCCGCTGGGGATGTCGCCCGCCAGCTCGCCGATCATGATCATCCCCGCCACGAGGCCCGCCAGGGCCAGCGTCGCGCCGAGGTCGCCGGCCGCGGCCGGCAGGAGGGGGATGATCGCCCCCTCGCCGATGGAGAAGAGGAGGGTGGGGAGGAAGGTCGACAGCAGCAGCGGCCCGACGGGGAAGGGGTGCGGAGCGGTGCTGGTCACCGTCCCCAGGGTACGCCCGGGCCGGAGGGCGGCCCCCGGCCCCCGGTAGTCTGGACGCACCATGCTGGACAACGACTTCACCGAGCAGATCACTGCTCTCCGCTCCACCTTCGCCGACATCCGCGCCGTCATCGACGTGGACGGTCTCCGCTCGAAGATCGCCGAGCTCAGCGAGCAGGCCGGCGCCCCCGACCTGTGGGACGACACGGCCAACGCGCAGAAGGTGACCAGCGCCCTCAGCCACCGCCAGTCCGAGCTCGCCCGGATCACCGCGATCGACCGGCGCCTGGACGACCTCGAGGTGCTCGTCGAGATGGCGAACGAGGCCGAGGACGCCGAGTCCGAGCAGGAGGCGATCGCCGAGCTCTCCTCCCTCCAGAAGGTCATGGGCGAGCTCGAGGTGCAGACCCTGCTCGACGGCGAGTACGACGACCGCCCCGCCGTGGTCACCATCCGCGCGGGAGCGGGCGGCGTCGACGCCTCCGACTTCGCCGAGATGCTCATGCGCATGTACCTCCGCTGGGCCGAGAAGCACAAGTACGCCGCGACCGTCATGGACGCCAGCTACGCGGAGGAGGCGGGCATCAAGTCGGCCACCTTCCAGATCGACGCCCCCTACGCCTTCGGCACGCTCTCGGTCGAGGCCGGCACCCACCGCCTCGTGCGGATGAGCCCCTTCGGCGCCGCGGGCAAGCGCCAGACCTCCTTCGCCGCGGTCGAGGTCATCCCGCTGATGGAGGAGGCCGGGGCGATCGAGATCCCGGACAACGACATCCGCGTGGACGTCTTCCGCTCCTCCGGCCCCGGCGGCCAGTCGGTGAACACCACCGACTCCGCGGTGCGCCTCACCCACCTGCCCACCGGCACCGTCGTGTCGATGCAGAACGAGAAGAGCCAGATCCAGAACCGCGCCGCGGCGATGCGCGTGCTCCAGTCGCGGCTCCTGCTGCTGCAGAAGGAGCAGGAGGCGGCCACCAAGAAGGAGCTCGCCGGCACCATCACCGCGAGCTGGGGCGACCAGATGCGCAGCTACGTCCTCGCTCCGTACCAGATGGTGAAGGACCTGCGCACCGACCACGAGGTCGGCAACCCCTCGCACGTGTTCGACGGCGATCTGGACGGCTTCATCGCCGCCGGGATCCGCTGGCGGAAGTCCTCCTAGCGCGGCTCGGGCGCGTCCCCACCGACGCGCCGCGCGCCCCCTCGGCGGACTCTTCGGGATCGTCGCTTACCCTCGTACCGACATGATTCGCTTCGACAACGTCTCCAAGCAGTATCGGGGCGGCACGAGACCCGCCCTCAACGCCATCGATCTCGAGATCCTCCGGGGCGAGTTCGTCTTCCTCGTCGGCGCCTCCGGCTCCGGCAAGTCGAGCTGCCTCCGCCTGATCCTCAAGGAGGAGCGCCCCTCCTCCGGGTCGATCCACGTGCTCGGGCAGAACCTCGGCAAGATCTCGAGCCGCAAGGTCCCGTACTTCCGCCGCAACATGGGCGTCGTGTTCCAGGACTTCCGGCTGCTGCCGAACAAGTCGGTCTTCGACAACGTCGCGTTCAGCCTCCAGGTGATCGGCAAGTCGAAGGGCTACATCCAGGAGGCCGTCCCGGACACGCTCAAGATGGTGGGCCTCGCGGGCAAGGCGTCGCGCCTGCCCCACGAGCTCTCCGGCGGCGAGCAGCAGCGCGTGGCGATCGCCCGCGCCGTCGTCAACAAGCCGGCCGTCCTGCTGGCCGACGAGCCCACGGGCAACCTCGACCCGACCACGAGCGCCGGCATCATGGCGCTGCTCGAGCGGATCAACGCGGGCGGCACGACCGTGATCATGGCGACCCACGAGGCCGGCATCGTCGACCAGATGAAGCGCCGCGTCATCGAGCTCTCGGCAGGCAGCATCGTCCGCGACGAGAGCCAGGGCGGCTACGGCCAGACCGAGAGCATCACCGTCGTCCACGACGGCGTCGTGGTCGTGGCGGCCGACGACCACGCGGTCGCCGAGCAGCCCGCGCCCCCGGCGATCATCGACAGCGAGCTCGCGCCCGCCGAGGTCCCCGAGATCGACCTGCGCCAGGAGGCCCCGGCCCCGCCGCCGCCCCGCGCGTCGTCGAGCTGCAGAGCCAGACCGGTCCGATCTTCCTCCCCGCCGACACCGGCGCCCTGCCCGAGGAGTCGCTCGCCGCGCGCCTCGGCCTCCGCGCCCACGCGGGCGAGGGCGACGAGACCGGCGACGACCAGCAGAACGTAGGACCCGTCAAGTGAGATTCGCACTGATCTGGTCGGAGGTCGCCAGCGGCCTCCGGCGCAACGTCTCCATGGTCGTCTCGGTGATCCTGGTGACCTTCATCTCCCTCACCTTCGTCGGCACGGCGATCCTGCTCCAGATGCAGATCGGCCAGATGAAGAACTTCTGGTACGACAAGGCGCAGGTCGCGGTGTACATGTGCACCGCCACCTCCGGCGGCTCGAACTGCAGCGGCTCCGACGCCACCGCCGAGCAGATCGACGCGGTGCAGGGCCAGCTCGAGGGCGCCACGCTCGCGCCGTACATCGACCGCTCCTACTTCGAGGACCACGACCAGGCCTACGCGAACTTCCAGGAGCAGTTCGCGGGCAACCCGGTCGCCGAGTACGTCACTCCCGACCTGCTCAACCAGACCTTCTGGATCAACCTGAAGGACCCGACCCAGTCGGACGTCATCGTGGAGAGCCTGTCGAGCGTCTCGGGAGTCGAGAGCGTCACCGACCAGCGGCAGTACCTCGACCAGATCTTCTCGATCCTCAACGCGGCGAGCTACACAGCGATCGGCATCGCCGTCCTGATGCTCGTCGCGGCCGTGCTGCTCATCGCCACCACGATCCGCCTCTCGGCGTTCTCGCGGAGACGGGAGCTGGGCATCATGCGGCTCGTGGGGGCCTCGAACCGGTTCATCCAGACCCCGTTCATCCTCGAGGGGGTCTTCGCCGCGCTGGTCGGCTCGATCCTCGCGGGAGTCGCGGTGGTCGCCATCGTGCAGGTCTTCGTGCAGGGGTTCCTGGCGTACCGGATCCCGCTGACGTCCTTCGTGGGACTCGACGACGCTCTGATCGTCGTGCCGATCCTGATCGTGGTCGGCATCGTCCTGGCCGCCGTCTCGGCGAACGTCGCGATCGCGCGGTACCTGCGGGTCTGATCCCGGACCGGACGTATACTGGTGGGCTGTCCCGTTCGGGGCGGCCCACCGGTGCATCGCCCCGACGATGCCCGCCCCCTTCATCCGCTCGCGACCCGAGGAGCAGCCGTGCCCAGAGAACAGGGACAGAAGGTCGTCGCGACCAACCGCAAGGCGCGCCACGACTACCTCATCGAGGACACCTACGAGGCGGGCCTCGTGCTCACCGGCACCGAGGTGAAGTCCCTCCGGGCCGGCCGGGCCTCGCTGGTCGACGGCTACGCGTTCGTCGACGGGGGAGAGGCGTGGCTCGACGCCGTCCACATCAACGAGTGGGCGCAGGGCACCTGGACGAACCACCCGCCGCGCCGCAAGCGCAAGCTGCTGCTGCACAAGGCGCAGATCCTCAAGATCCACAACAAGGTGAAGGAGGGCGGGTACACGCTGATCCCGCTCTCGCTGTACTTCAGCGACGGCAAGGCCAAGGTCGAGCTGGCTGTGGCCAAGGGCAAGAAGGACTACGACAAGCGCCAGGTCCTCCGCGAGCGCCAGGACCGCCGCGAGGCGGACCGTGCGATGTCGACCCGCCGCCGCCTCGGCGAGTAGGCCTCGGCGGGCACTGTCCGACGGGTGCCGCGCAAGCCTCTTCTTCGCGCCCCGTGCTTTGGGAGACTGGGGCGCGTGACCTCCCCTGAGAACAGCGCCCCCGCCGCCCTGAGCGCCGCCGACGAGAAGACGCGGTGGCGCGCTTTCGCGGTGAGCGTCGGAGTCGCGGCCATCACGATCCTCGACCTCTCGAAGGTCAACGTCGGCCTGCCGTCGATCGAGCGCTCGCTCGGAGCGGACGCGAGCCAGCTGCAGCTGATCGTCGCGGGCTACGCGCTCGCCTTCGGACTGGCGCTCGTGCCGGCCGGCCGGCTGGGCGACATCCGCTCGCGCCGCCTGCTGTTCCTCATCGGGCTGACCGCGTTCACGGTGACGAGCCTGCTCTGCGCGCTCGCGCCGTCGATCGAGCTGCTCGTCGTCGCGCGCTTCCTGCAGGGCGTCGCCGCGGGAATCCAGATGCCCCAGGTCCTCGGGCTGGTGCAGCAGATGTTCACCGGCGCCGAGCGGGCCCGGGCCTTCGGGGTCTTCGGCGCGACCATCGGCCTGTCGACCGCCTTCGGCCCGACCCTCGGCGGCCTCCTGATCGCGATCGGCGGCGAGCAGGACGGCTGGCGCCTGCTGTTCTGGATGAACATCCCGCTGGGCGTCGCCGCGCTGGTCTTCGCCTGGAAGCTCATCCCGAAGAAGCGCTCGCGGCCCGAGGGAGACCGGTCCCTCGACCCGGTCGGCCTGCTCCTGCTGGCGGTCGCGATCTTCGCGTTCATGCTGCCGTTCCTGCTGACCACGGGCTCCTCCTCGGACTCGCCCTACCGCTGGTTCTGGCTGGTCCTCGCCGCGGCCGCCGCCGCCGTCTTCGTGCGCTGGGAGGCGCACTACGCCGCGTCGGGGCGGACGCCCGTCATCGACTTCCGCATCTTCCGGACCAGCTCCTACCGCAACGGCATCCTGGTCGCGACCTCCTACTTCGCCGCGATCCCGGCGACCTTCCTCCTCACCACGCTCTTCCTCCAGCAGGGGCTCGGCCTCGAGCCGGTGTTCGCCGGCATGGTGAGCATCCCGTTCGCGCTGACCTCGGCGGTGACAGCCTGGTACGGCGGCAAGCTCGTGCAGCGCTACGGCCGCGCACTGGTGGTGCTCGGCATCGTGCTCGTGGTCATCGGCTTCACGCTCGTGCTGCTCGCCGCCGAGCTCCTCCCGGCCGAGACCGCGGCCTACGGCATGGGTGCCGCGATGCTCGTCGCCGGGGCCGGCGGCGGCTTCGTCGTGTCGCCGAACCAGACGCTCACCCTCGCCGAGATCCCGCCGGCGCAGGGCGGCGTGGCGGGCTCCGTGGGCCAGCTCGGCCAGCGCGTGGGCACCGCGGTCGGCACCGCCTGCGCCTCCGCCGTCTTCTTCGCGACGCTGGCGAGCGAGCAGGGGATGGCGGAGGGGCTGGACCGCTACCACGACGCCTTCCGCAACGGCTACTTCGTCACCCTCGGGCTGATCGCGCTCGCGCTCGTGCTGGGTCTGCTCGATCTGCGCCGCCGCCGGGTGACCGCCCGCGGAGCTGAGGTAGACTAGGACTCGTAACTCCACAGTGTGCGACGAACGACCCACTCCAGCGGCCTCCGGGCCGTCGAGTGCTCGCGGGGATGATCGGTTTCGACATTGCCTGCGAAACTGCGAGAAGCGGGTCGAGGATCCAGGGTCATCTCGTCAACGATCCCTGGAAAACACAGGTGCCGAACAGAAGCGCACCGACTTCGCTCTCGCTGCCTAAGCCAGAGTAGATAGTCCGTCAGCCCGTGGGTGCGTCCTCGCCCCGGATCCTGGCGTCATCTAGAGGACTTGCTGCGTCGTTACGCCTGAGGGCGACGCGGGACTTGCACTCGGGCTGGGCCCGTCGACCGATGCGCCGATGGTAACGGTCGGGGCCGAGCAGAACGCTCTCATCGGCTACACCCGTAGAAGGCGCAGAATCACAGCGATGGACGGGGGTTCGATTCCCCCCATCTCCACCACCGGTCGTCGTCGCACACTGGGAGCTCCGCTCCGCCGCCCTCACGACGGTCGCACGTCGAGCTGTCTGATCCGCCCGTAGAGGGTGAGCATCGCCAGCCGGTCGTCGTCGTCGTGCGCCGGGCCGGCGAGAGCCTGCGGCGGGGCCCAGTCCCGGTACAGCATGCCGGGCGCCAGCACGGCGACGGCGGTGCCGGCCGGGTAGTGGGCGCTGCGGTCCACCGGCAGCTCGGCGAACGCGTCGGGCAGGAGCCGGTGCAGCACCTCCAGCAGAGGACGGAGGCGTACTGCTCGCGCCTCGTGCACGGAGAGGGTCACGGCGTTCATCGCGGCGAGCGCGGCCACCAGGTGCTCGGCGGCGGCGTCGTCGTCGCACCGCTCGGTGACCAGCAGCGAGACCACACCACGCGGCTTCAGCCAGCCGAGCGTGGCGGCCTCGGCGTCGCCGTCCACCGAGACGACGCGGTCGGAGGCGTGGGCGTAGTCGTGCAGGAGCCGCGACCAGACGTCGCCCGGGCCGGGCCCGTCGACCTGCGCGACCGCCTCCGCCGCGGCGAGCAGGGAGCTCTGCCGGTGGAGCCTCGGGAACAGGCTGTCCGCCGGTCCCCAGTGCTGCTCGGCCGTGCGCGAGCGCTCGGGGGGTTCCTGATCGTGCCGGTCCTGCATGTCGACTCCTGAGCCGCCGGTCTCCGCGCCCCCTCGCGCCTGCCGGTCGTCCCTTCACCCTGCGCTCCGCCGGAGCGCGTGTCAATGAGCCGAACGGGGGTCGGTCGGAGCCGTGGTCAGCGAGCGGAGCCGAAGAGGCTGCCGGTGGTGGAGTCGTCGGCCGGATCGAGGACCGCGCAGACGATCGTGCGGTCTCCGTGGCGCCAGCCGACCTCTGAGGGGACGAGCGAGCGGTATTCGAGGGCGGAGTCGCCGTAGGCGATCCCCATCACGGCGCCGAACTCCGGCTCGCAGCCCGCCTCGGCCTGGGCGAGCAGCGTGTTGCGGCTGGTGTAGCGGTCTCCGGGCTGCGCGAACGTGTGGAAGACCTCCAGTGCGTGCTCCTCGGCGCACGGGACGACGTCCACGTCGGCGATGCGGTCGTCGCCCGGGTCGGCCAGGCAGTCGCCGCGCCGCAGCGAGAACACGTCGGTGACGCCGGCGGTCGCCACCGTGCCGCCCTCGTCACGCACGGCCTCCGGGCCGTCCGGCCCGACGACGGAGGAGCAGCCCGAGAGGAGCAGGAGGAGCGCCGCCGAGGCGAGCGCGGCCGTCCGGCTCCTCATCGCGGCGCCACGATCGCGAGCACCTCGTCGTGCAGCAGGCCGTTGGTGGCGACGGCGCTGCCGTGCCACGGCCCGTCCTCCCCGTCGGCGGAGGTGAAGCGGCCGCCCGCCTCCTGCACGATCGGCACCAGGGCCGCCAGGTCGTAGGGCTTCACGTCGAACTCGCCCGCACCGTCGAGAAGACCCTCGGCGACGAGCATGTAGGGCCACGCGTCCCCGTACGCCCGGTCGCGCCAGACGGCGCCGGCGAGCTCGAGCAGCTGCGGGAGACGGCCCGCGCCCTCCCACTGCTGAATGCTGTTGTAGCTGAAGGTCGCCGAGGCGAGCGTGTCGATCCCCGAGACGCGCAGCGGTCGCGGCTCGGCCCCGGCCTCCAGCTCGACGGCCCAGGCGCCGGAGCCCTCGGCCGCCCACCAGCGCGTGCCGAGAGCGGGAGCGGAGACGACTCCGACGACGGGGACGCCGTCGACCGCGAGCGCGATCAGGGTCGCCCAGATCGGGACGCCGCGGAGGAAGTGGGCGGTGCCGTCGATCGGGTCGAGGATCCACTGCCGCGAGGCCTCGCCCGAGGTGCCGAACTCCTCGCCGAGGATCGCGTCGTCCGGACGCTCGGCGGCGAGCAGCGCGCGGATCGCCTCCTCGACGGCGCGGTCGGCGTCGGTGACCGGGGTGCGGTCGAGCTTCGTGTCCACGACGAGGTCGAGCGCGCCGAACCGCTCCCGCGAGATCGCATCGGCCGCGTCCGCCAGGCGGAGGGCGAGTCGGAGGTCGTCGTCGAAGCTCTGGTCACTGCTCTGCGGGGTCACGCGACCACGATACCGGTGGGTCCCGCGGAGCCTCCGATCGCTGCCGCGGGCGGTCCGTCGCGCTCGATTTGACGAGACGGGGGGAGACGCTGGTAATGTGATCCCTCGGTTCGGCACGCACGATCAGCCGGCCGGAACGCACCTCTAGCTCAATCGGCAGAGCAACTGACTCTTAATCAGTGGGTTCTCGGTTCAAGTCCGAGGGGGTGCACCACCAGCCCCGCACCTCCTCGTGAGGTGCGGGGCTTCGTCGTTCCCGGTCCGAGTCCGTTCCCGACCTCCTCGGAGCGCCCGCGGGGGGGAGCGCCGGCCCGTGCTCACTCGCTGGAGGGTGCGGCGGTCGACGAGTCGAGCAGCGGCAGGACTCCGCGGAAGCCGGCGCTCGTGGAGCCGATCCCGACGTCGAGCGCGTCCAAGGCCCGGGCCTGGTCGTCTGCGGCGGCGGTCAGGCTCAGGGTGATGCGCGTCCGCGTGAAGGCCCGGGCGACGGTGCTCCAGGCGAGGTCGACGTCTCCGTCCGCCGACGCCAACAGGCGCCTGAGCATCCGCACGGTGTCCGGCGCAGAATGCGGACCGACCCCCGTTCGCGTGGCAGGATCTCCGTTCGCTTCCGTTTCCCCTCCAGAAAGGACCGATGTGCCCGAAGACGTCCTCCCCGTGATCGGCTCGATCGCGCTCGCCGTGGTGATCGCGGTCGTGATCGCCGTGGTCGCGACCGCCGTCGTCGCCCTCGTGCTGCGCTCGGTCGGCAAGCGCAAGACCTGGGCGCGCCTGCTGATCCGGCGTCTGCGCATCCCGTTCCGCGTGCTGCTGATGACCATCGCGGTCTGGGCCGCGCTCGCCGCCACCGTGTCGGGCGACCCCTGGCCGGGTCTCGTGCAGCGGGTGTTCCAGATCGCCACGATCGGCGCGGCGGCGTGGGTGATCGGATCCCTGTTCGTGTTCCTCGAGGACCTGGGCGCCGAGCGCTACCGGACCGACACGGCCGACAACCGCCGGGCACGCCGCCTCCGCACGCAGATGACGATCATCCGGAGGGTCGCCGTGGCGGCCGTCGTGGTCATCGCGATCGGCGCCTCGCTGCTGACCTTCCCCGAGGCCCGCACGGCCGGTGCGAGCCTCCTGGCCTCGGCCGGCGTGCTCTCGATCGTGGCGGGCCTGGCCGCGCAGTCGAGCCTCACGAACATCTTCGCCGGGATGCAGCTCGCCTTCAGCGACGCCATCCGCCTGGACGACGTGGTGATCGTCGAGACCGAGTGGGGGCGGATCGAGGAGATCACGCTGACCTACGTCGTCGTCCACCTCTGGGACGACCGCCGCCTGGTGCTGCCCACGAACTACTTCACGACCCAGCCGTTCCAGAACTGGACCCGCACCGGGTCCGAGCTGCTCGGCGCCGTCGAGCTCGACCTGGACTGGCGGGTCAGCCCCGAGCAGATGCGCGAGGAGCTGCACCGCATGCTCGAGGAGACCGACCTCTGGGACCGGCGCACCAGCGTGCTGCAGGTGACCGACGCGACGGGCGGCTTCGTCCGGATCCGGGTGCTCGTCACCGCGAAGGACGCGCCGACGCTCTTCGACCTGCGCTGCTACGTGCGCGAGCGGCTCGTCTCGTGGCTGCACGAGAACGACCCCGTCGCCCTCCCGCGTCAGCGCGTCGAGTTGGAGCGGGAGCCCGCTCCCGCCGCGACCCCGCGCAGGCACGGGTCCTCCGCCCCGGACAACCTGTTCTCGGGCGACGAGCGCTCGAACGAGCGGGGGGCGATGTTCACGGGTCTCATCGACCTGCGGGACGCCCCGAAGCGGGATACCCCGAAGCGGGAGCTGCCGCCGAGGGACTGACTCCTGCGAGGACGCCGCTCCCACGGCCGCACCCGGGGTGCGCGCGGCGAGCGGCGTCCCGCAGGGCGGTCAGCGGTTCACGGAGCTCATGTCGGCGTAGCGGTCGCCGACGGGGGCCTCGAGCGCGCCGAGGACGTCGAGCTGCTCCGCGGTCAGCACGAGGGCGTCCGCGGCCGCGTTCTCCTCGATGCGCGAGACGCGCTTGGTGCCCGGGATCGGAGCGATGTCCTCGCCCTGGGCGAGCAGCCAGGCGAGCGCCACCTGCGCGGCGGTCGCGTCCGCCTCTGCCGCCACACGGTCGACGGCCTCCACGATGCGGAGGTTCGCCTCCAGCGCTCCGTCGGCGAAGCGGGGGTTGTCGCGGCGGAAGTCGTCGCTGCCCAGCTCGGCGACCGAGCGGATGCTGCCCGTGAGGAAGCCGCGGCCCAGCGGCGAGTACGGGACGAAGCCGATGCCGAGCTCGCGGAGGACCGGCAGCACCTCCGCCTCGGGGTCGCGGGTCCAGAGCGAGTACTCGGACTGCACAGCGGTGACCGGGTGCACGGCGTGAGCGCGCCGGATCGTCGCGGGCGCCGCCTCCGAGAGGCCGTAGCCGCGGAGCTTGCCCTCCTGGATCAGCTCCGCGAAGGCCCCGGCGGTCTCCTCGACCGGGACGCCCGGGTCCATGCGGTGCTGGTAGTAGAGGTCGATGCGGTCGGTCCCGAGGCGCGCGAGCGAGCCCTCGACGGCGAGCCGCAGGTTCTCCGGGGAGCCGTCGAGTCCGCGGCCCCCGTCGCCGCGGTGGCGGATCATGCCGAACTTGCTCGCCAGCACCACCTCGTCGCGGCGGCCTGCCAGCGCGCGGCCGAGCAGCTCCTCGTTGGTGTACGGGCCGTAGATCTCGGCGGTGTCGAGGAACGTGACGCCGAGCTCGAGGGCGCGGTGCACGGTGCGGATCGACTCCGCGTCGTCGGTGCCGGCGCCGGTGTAGAACGCCGACATGCCCATCGCGCCGAGCCCGAGGCGCGAGACCTCGAGGGCGGCGACGTCGGATCCGAGGGTGATCGTCTTCATCAGTGGGTGGTCCTCTCCTGGTACGCCGCGATCTTGATGTCGATCGCGGCGAGGCTGGCGTGTGTCCGGGCGAGCTGCGCCTCGACCTCATCGCGGTGCGTCCGGAGCAGCGCGAGGCGCTCCGGCTCCGTGGCGGGCCCGATCCGGAGGAGCCGGGCGTACTCGCGGATCCGCGCGATCGGCATCCCGGTCGCGCGGAGCTTGGTGAGGAAGTCGACCCAGCCGACGTCGGCCGGCCGGTAGCGGCGGTGCTGCGACGAGGCGCGCTCGACCGGGTCGAGCATGAGCCCGGCGCGCTCGTAGTAGCGCAGGGTGTGCACGGTGAGACCGGTGACGGCGGCGACCTGCGAGATCGACAGCACCTCCGGCTCGGCCGGGGCGGCGGTGGCGGTGGACATGGCGTCAACCTACGACTTCGAGTGCGCTCGAGGTCAAGCGGGAGCGGGCGACTCAGCCGACCTCGCGGCTGAAGCCCAGGAGGGCCTCGGCGATGCGGGCGTCCGCCTCCTCGTGGCTGATGGTCGCCTCGCCGTCGCCCGCCTGCGGCCCGTACCAGCCGAAGTCGGCGTGGTTGGCGCCGTCGATCTCGACGAGGTCGGCGGAGGAGGGCAGCCGGACGCTCGCGTCGGCGACCTTCTCCGGCGTGCTGAGCCCGTCCTCCGATCCGCTGACACTGAGGACGGGGAGCCCGGAGCCCGAGAGGTCGTTCGCGCAGTAGCTGCCGAGCAGCACCAGGCCCGCCACCGCCGGGTCCTCGGCCCACTGGCAGGCCTTCACGCCGCCGAGGGAGTGGCCGCCGACGAGCCAGCGGTCGACGCCCTCGGCCTGGCTGGTGAAGGTCTCGAGGGAGCGGAGGTCGAAGAAGGCCAGGTGCAGGATCGGCCGCGTGATCACGACGGTCGCCCCGGCGTCGACCAGCGGAGCCAGGGTCGCCTCGTAGGAGGAGGCGTCGACCTTCGCTCCGGGGATGAAGACCAGGCCCGTGCCGGCCAGCTCGCCGGTCGAGGTCGGCGTCATCACGAGCGCGTCGTCCGTGCGCTCGACCGCGATCGCCGGATCGGCGCGCACACGGGCGAGGGCGTCCTCGTCGGGGCCGCTGACGATCGAGCTCCAGGTGAGGAAGCCGAGGACCGCGACTCCGAGGACTCCGCCGATGCTCGCGAGAACGACGCGGCGGCGCCTCATCGGGCTGCCGCGATCGCGTCGGCCGCCTGCACCAGGGCGAGGTGGGAGAGGGCCTGGGGAGTGTTCCCCGCGTGCCGGCGGCCCTCGACGTCGTACTCCTCCGAGAGGAGGCCCACGTCGTTGCAGAGCCCGACGAGCCGGTCCATCAGGGTCCGCGCGTCGTCGATCCGGCCGGAGTCGGCGTACTGCCGGACGAGCCAGAAGGAGCAGGCGAGGAACGGGTGCTCGCCGCCCGCGAGGCCGTCGACCGAGGACTCGGTCCGGTAGCGGTGCAGCAGGCCGTCCTGCAGGAGCACGCGCTCCAGCTCGGCGACGGTGCCCAGCATCCGCGGGTCGTCGGCGGGGACGAACCCGACCATCGGCAGCACGAGGAGCGACGCGTCGACCTCGGGCGAGCCGTAGGACTGCACGAAGTGGCCGCGCTCGGCGTCGAAGCCCTGGGCCTCGATCTCGGCGCGCACCTCGTCGCGGAGGCGCTCCCAGGTCTCGACCGGACCGGGCAGGCCGTTCTCGCGCACGGCGCGGACGCCCCGATCGAGCGCGGCCCAGATCATGACCCGCGAGTGCGTGAAGTGCCGCGGCTCGCCCCGGATCTCCCAGATGCCGTTGTCCGGCCGCTGCCAGTTGGTCTCGACGAAGCCCAGGAGCGCGCGCTGGAGCGGCCAGGAGAACTCCGTCTCGTCCACTCCGGCCACGCGGGCCTCGTGCAGAGCGACCATCACCTCGCCGATCACGTCCGCCTGGTACTGGTCGACGGCGGCGTTCCCGATCCGCACGGGGGAGGCGCCGTCGTAGCCGGGCAGACTCGGCATCTCCCGCTCGGGCAGGTCGCGCTCGCCCGCGAGGCCGTACATGATCTGCACGTCCTCCGGCGCGCCCGCGACCGCGCGGAGCAGCCATGCCCGCCACTTCTGCGCCTCCTGCTCGAACCCGTGCGCGAGCAGGGCCTGCAGGGTGAGCGAGGCGTCGCGGAGCCAGACGTAGCGGTAGTCCCAGTTGCGGGCGCCGCCGAACTGCTCCGGGAGCGAGGTGGTCGCCGCCGCGACGATGCCGCCGGTCTCGTCGTCGGTCAGGGCGCGGAGGGTGAGCAGCGAGCGGACGACGGCGTCGCGGTGCGGCCCGTCGTAGTCGATCGCCGACGCCCACTCGGACCACCAGGAGAGCGTGCGCTCCAGCGCGCGGTCGACGTCGAGGCGCTTCGGCGCCCGCTGGTGCGAGGGGAACCACGCCATCGAGAGGTCGACGACCGCGTCCGCGTCGACGTCGAACTCCGCCGCGTGGGCGTGGTCGACGGCCTTCAACCGCACTCCGCGCACCACGACCGCGTCGGGCCCGGCGACGGCGACGAGCAGCGGATCCTCGTCCGTCCCCTCCTGCCGCACCCACGGCACGGTGCGGGCGTAGTCGAAGCGGATGCGCAGCTCCTGCCGCATCCGGACGGTCCCCGACACTCCGCGCACCCGGCGCACCAGCTCGGCGCGCTCGTCGCGCAGCGGCATCACGTCGACCACCTCGACGACGCCGGTGGGCGTCGTCCACCGGGTGACCAGCGCGAGCGTGTCGCCGAGGTAGTGGCGCTCGCTCGTCGCCTCCCCGTCCACCGGCCGGAGCGACCAGCGCCCCTGGTCGTCGCCGCCGAGGAGGGCGCCGAAGACGGAGGCGGAGTCGAAGCGCGGCAGGCACAGCCAGTCGATCCCCCCGTCGCGGGAGACGAGAGCGGCCGTGCGGCAGTCGGAGAGGACGGCGTAGTCCTCGATCGGGGAGACCATGCGGCGATCCTCTCAGGTGCGGCTGTGGCCTCCCAGTCAAGGCGGAGCGGGGCTCTTCAGCGCCGCCGTAGGGTGAGCCGCATGGCACAGACCGTCTCGACCCTGCTCATCCTCGGAGCGACGGGGGACCTGTCCTCGCGGCTCCTCCTCCCCGCCGTCGGCCAGCTGCTGACCCGCGAGACCGACCGGCGGGTCCACCTCGTCGGCGCGGGACGCGAGGACTGGACCCAGGAGCACTGGCACGAGGTGCTGACCGCCTCCTTCGCCACCGTCGAGGCGCAGGGCGAGGGCGTGGACGCGCTCACCTCCGGCACGCGCTACCAGCAGGTCGACGTCACCGATCCGGAGGCGCTCGCCGCACTGCTCGCGAGCTGCGCCGGTCCGGTGGCGGTCTACTTCGCCCTCCCGCCGACGATCGCGGCGAAGGCCTGCGAGGCGCTCGCCGCCCACGACCTGCCGGAGGGCACCGTGCTGGCGCTGGAGAAGCCGTTCGGGACCGACGAGGCGAGCGCGCACGCCCTCAACCAGCGCCTCGCCGCGCTGGTCCCCGAGGACCGCATCCACCGCGTCGACCACTTCCTCGGCCGCGCGACCGTGATGAACGTGCTCGGCCTGCGCTTCGCCAACCGGATCCTCGAGCCGCTGTGGTCGGCCGAGCACATCGAGAGCGTCGAGATCGTCTACGACGAGCAGCTGGCCCTCGAGGGGCGGGCGAGCTACTACGACGGCGCGGGCGCGCTGACCGACATGATCCAGAGCCACCTGCTGCAGGTCCTCGCGGTGATCGCGATGGAGCCGCCGTCCTCGCTCGACGCGGCCGACCTCCGGGACGCGAAGTCGATCGTCCTGCGCGCCACCCGCCTGCACGGCGACGACCCCGCCGCGAGCTCGCGCCGCGCCCGCTACACAGCGGGGACGATCGACGGACGCGAGCTGCCCGCCTACGCGGACGAGAAGGGCGTGGACCCCGCTCGCCGGACCGAGACGCTGGCCGAGCTGGTCGTCGAGATCGACACCTGGCGCTGGGCCGGCGTGCCGTTCACCCTCCGCTCCGGCAAGGCGCTCGGGGAGCGGCGACGCGAAGTGGTCATCCGCTTCAAGCCGGTGCCGCACCTGCCCCGCGGCTTCGTGGGCACCGAGGCGCCGTCCGTGCTGCGGCTGTTCCTCGCGCCCGACCAGATGTCGCTCGAGCTGAACATCAACGGCCCCGGCGACCCGTACACGCTCGAGCGCGCCTCGCTGGAGGCGACCTTCGGCGCGGGCGAGCTGCTGGCGTACGGCGAGGTCATCTCGGGGATCCTCGACGACGACCCGTCGCTCTCGGTCCGCGGGGACGCCGCCGAGGAGTGCTGGCGCATCGTGCAGCCCGCGATCGACGCGTGGCACGCGGACCGGGTGCCGCTCGACGAGTACCCGGCGGGCAGCGAGGGACCCGGGAGCTGGCCGACGCTCTGACGGGCGGCCGGGGGAGGGGCGGCCGCGGGGGATCTCGAGACGGCGGCCGCGCCGCCTCCTCGATCAGCGGGAAGGGCGACGTCGCTCGTCGGGTCGGCCGGAGGGCGAGCCCGCCGGCCGACCGCTCGGGTCAGGAGCGGGTCGCGACGGGGGTGTCGACGTCGACGTCGGCGGGGGCCGGCTCCGCCCAGACGGCGATCGGCTTCGGCTCCCAGGTGAGGGCGGCCGGCTCCACCGGGGGAGTGGAGGCGCGCATCACGGGGATCGCCTCGGTGACCGGGGACGACGTCCGCTCGGCGCCGGCGCGGAGCTGCTCCTCCTGGATGGCGGCGGAGAGCTCGTGGGCGAGGGAGCGCGCGAGCATCCCGTGGAAGATCGGGTCGCGGTCGTCGTGGCTGCGGCGCGTGACGACCCAGGCGCCCTCGGATCCGACGAAGGCCGCGAGCCGCTCGTGGACGACGGCGAAGAGCTCGTCCTGCGTGAGGACGGGGGCCGCCTCGACGACCTCGGTGGCCGCCTTGCGACGCCTCAGACGAAACCTCATGACGAACCCCGTTTCCCGTGCCGGCAGCGACTGGGAACAGTGTCGCCGCCACCGGGTCGGGAGACCGGCTGACACGCCGCCCCGCGGGGAGGCGGCGCGTCAGGAGGGCCTAGCGGTCGCGCTTCTTGCCGCGCTCCTCCTTGACGATCTCCTTCGAGTCGTAGGACACGGAGCCCAGGGCGACGGTGACCGAGATGGCCCAGCTGACCCACTGGAGGGCCAGGCGCCAGTCGCGCGGGCCCTTGCGCGTGGTCTGCAGGATCGACCAGCCGCCGACGATCGCGCTGATGACGCTGGAGTTGAGGATGAACTTGCGCATGCGTGTGCCTCCCGTGTTCACCCCGACGCTAGCGGGTGCGAAAGCTCTCAGAGGAACGCTTGACAGCACCGAGGGGTTGTCCCGCTACGGTGGACCGCCGCCGGGACCCGAATCCTCGAGCCGGGGCACGCCGAGGAGAACGGGAACGACATGCGCACGGCTGTGATCGGGGCGGTGCTGCTTGTCGTCGGGGCGGTGGCCGTCGTCACGGGGGTCCTCCCGATGGACGCGCTGGGCGAGCTGGTCGAGCGGACGGCGCCGATCCTCGGCTTCGTGGTCGCGGTGACCGTGGTCGCCGAGCTGGCCTCCGAGGCCGGCGTCTTCACCGTGGTCGCCGAGCGCTCCGCCGAGTGGGGCCGCGGGCGGACCGCGGTGCTCTGGCTGCTGGTGGTGGCGATGGCCGTCGTCAGCACGGTGTTCCTCTCGCTCGACACGACCGCCGTGCTCCTGACCCCGGTCGTGGTCCTGCTCGCGGCGCACGTGCGCGTCCCGCCCCTGCCGTTCGCGATGGCCACGGTCTGGCTGGCGAACTGCGCCTCCCTCCTCCTCCCCGTCTCGAACCTCACCAACCTGCTCGCGCAGCGGCGCCTGGGGGTCGAGGGCCCCTTCGCCTTCGCCGCGCTGACCGCGGTGCCCGCGCTCGTCGCGGCCGTCGTGCCCGTGCTGATCCTCGCGATCCGCTACCGGCGCGAGCTGGCCGGGCGCTACACCGCGGGGGAGCGGACGCCGGTGGAGGACCGGGTGCTGCTCGTCGGCGCGGGGATCGTCGTGGCGCTGCTCCTGCCGGCGCTCGTCTCGGGCCTCGAGGTGTGGATCCCGGCGACGGTCGCCGCGGTCGCGCTGATCGTCCTCTTCGCGGTGCGCCGTCCCGCGGCGCTCACGCCCGCCCTCCTGCCGTGGCAGCTCGTCGTCTTCGCGTCGGGCCTCTTCGTGGCGATGGAGGCGGCGCACCAGCTCGGGCTGGGCGCGGCGCTCGCCGTGGTCGCGGGGGAGGGGAGCGGGACGCTCGACCTGCTGCGCCTCGCCGGCTCCGGCGCGGTCGCCTCCAACCTGGTCGACAACCTGCCCGCCTACCTCGCCCTCGAGCCCGTCGCGGCGGATCCGCTCCGCCTGGTCGCCCTGCTGATCGGCGTGAACGCCGGACCGCTGATCACCCCGTGGGCCTCGCTCGCCACCCTGCTCTGGCACCAGAGGCTGACCGCGCTGGGCGTGCACGTCTCGTGGCGCCAGTACGCGCTCCTCGGACTCGTCGCGGTCGTCCCGACGGTGGGCGGAGCGACGCTCGCCCTCGCCCTCGTGCAGGGCTGACCCCCCGTCCCCCGTGCGGGGCCGGCTGATAGCCTCGACGGGCACGACGACGGCTCGACCGACGAAAAGGGACCACCATTCCTCCGCACTCCGCCTCCGCCTCCTCCGCCGCTGACAGGACCGACGCCGGGACCTCGGGAGGGACCGAGCGCAACGCGTTCGTGGTCGTCTCGAACCGCCTCCCCGTGGACCGCGTCGTGGCCGAGGACGGCACCGCCTCCTGGAAGACCTCACCCGGCGGGCTGGTCACCGCGCTCGAGCCGGTGATGCGCGCGAACGAGGGCGCCTGGGTCGGCTGGCCCGGCGTGGCCGACGAGGAGGTCGCCCCGTTCGTCGACAACGGCGTGCAGATCGTCCCCGTCGCCCTCAGCGCGCAGGAGCTCGAGGACTACTACGAGGGCTTCTCGAACGACACGCTCTGGCCGCTGTACCACGACGTGATCGCGCCCCCGACCTACCACCGCGACTGGTGGGACGCCTACGTGCGGGTCAACCAGCGCTTCGCCGAGGCGGCCGCGGCCGTGACGGAGGAGGACGGCGTGGTCTGGGTCCAGGACTACCAGCTCCAGCTCGTGCCCAAGATGCTGCGGGAGCTCCGGCCCGACGTCACGATCGGCTTCTTCAACCACATCCCGTTCCCGCCCTACGGGATCTTCGCGCAGCTCCCGTGGCGCCGGCAGATCGTCGAGGGCCTGCTCGGCGCCGACGTGATCGGCTTCCAGCGCCAGGGAGACGCGGGCAGCTTCCTCCGCGCGGTCCGGCGCCTGCTGGGCTACGACACCCGCAGCACGGTCGTCGAGGTCCCGGTCGAGGAGGAGGCCGTCGGCGGCACCCGCCGCGTCAACCGCTCGCGGCGCGGGGCGAGCGTGCGCCCGGTCGTCGCCCGGCACTTCCCGATCTCGATCGACTCCGCGTCGTTCGAGGCGATGGCGCGCACCCCCGAGATCCAGGCCCGCGCCGCCGAGATCCGCGCCGAGCTGGGCAACCCCGCGACGATCATGCTCGGCGTCGACCGGCTCGACTACACCAAGGGGATCGGCCACCGCCTGAAGGCCTTCGGCGAGCTCCTGGCGGACGGCCGCCTCACCTCCGAGGACGCGGTGCTGGTCCAGGTCGCGAGCCCGAGCCGCGAGCGCGTGGACACCTACCGGCAGCTGCGCGACGACATCGAGCTGCAGGTCGGCCGGATCAACGGCGACTACAGCACGCTCGGGCACCCGGCGATCAGCTACCTCCACCACGGCTACCCGCGCGAGGAGATGGTGGCGCTCTACCTCGCCGCCGACGTCATGCTCGTGACGGCGCTGCGCGACGGGATGAACCTCGTCGCGAAGGAGTACGTCGCGTCCCGCTTCGATAACGACGGCGTGCTCGTGCTGAGCGAGTTCGCCGGAGCGGCCGACGAGCTCAAGCAGGCCGTGCAGGTGAACCCGCACGACATCTCGGGGCTGAAGGACGCGATGGAGGCCTCGGCGCGGATGCCGCGCGTCGAGCGCACCCGGCGCATGCGCGCGCTCCGTCGCCGCGTGCTCGAGAACGACGTGGCGCGCTGGTCCGAGTCGTTCCTCTCCGCTCTCGCGGAGCACGCGGCCGGCCAGCAGCTCGACGTGCGGCCCGCCGCCCGCGGGCAGGAGGCGCCGCACGGCCAGGAGGCCGAGCACCGCGACGACTCGGCGCACGGACAGGCGGCCGAGCTCGAGCGGGAGGCCGCCGACGACCGCGAGCTCGACGGCGGCGCGCGATGAGCGAGGGAGTGCCCGAGCGGCTCGCGGCGGCGCTGCGGGAGCTCGCCGCGGCCGACCGGCTCCTGGTGGCCCTCGACTTCGACGGCACACTCGCGCCCGAGGTCGACGACCCCGCCCGCGCGCGGGCGCTCCCCGAGGCGCGCGAGGCCGTGCTGCGGCTCCTCGCCCTCCCCGGCACCCGGGTCGCGCTGGTCTCCGGCCGGGCGCTCGGGAGCCTGGAGGAGGTCTCGCAGCTGCCGGACGAGGCGCTGCTGGTCGGCTCCCACGGCATCGAGATCCGCCTCGACCCCGAGGAGGACGCGGTCCGGCTCGACGACGACGAGCTCGAGAAGGTGGGAGTGCTCGAGGACGTCCTGAAGGGCATCGCCCGCGGGATCGACAACGTCTGGATCGAGGACAAGCCCGCCGGCTTCGCCCTGCACACCCGCCTCGCGACCGAGCGCCACAGCCGCGTCGCCCACGTCGTCGCCCTCTCCGAGGCGCGCGCCGAGGTGCAGGGGGTCACCGTCCGCGAGGGCAAGAACGTCCTGGAGTTCTCGGTCCGCTCGACCACCAAGGGCGAGGCCGTGCAGCACCTCCGCCGCTACACCGGCGCGACCGCCGTGCTCTACGCGGGCGACGACGTGACGGACGAGGACGCCTTCGCGGTCCTCGGCTCCGGCGACGTCGGCATCAAGAGCGGCGAGGGCACCACCGCGGCCTCCTACCGGGTCCGCGGTCCCGAGCAGGTCGCGCACGCACTCCGGCTGCTCGCCGACCTGCGCGCGGAGTAGCAGCTCCCTCCCGGCGGTCAGCGCCGGCGGGTCCCGGATCGCCGACTCGCCGAGGACGGCCGTCCGCCGACGCGGGGAGCAGCCGTTCGCGACGGGTCGGAGATCCGCGGGGACGTCCGCATCCGGTGCCGCTGCCGGAGGCCGGGGCCGGGACGGGTGCGCGGGCCGGTCCGGGTCCGCCCGGCGAGCAGGGGCACCGCGCGCGAGGCGGTAGCCTCATCGCATGCCGGAAATCGATTGGAAGCCCCGCTCGCGCACCGTCACGGACGGCATCGAGGCCACGACGTCGCGCGGGATGCTGCGGGCGGTCGGGATGGGCGATGACGACTGGGAGAAGCCCCAGATCGGCATCGCGTCCTCGTGGAACGAGATCACCCCCTGCAACCTCTCGCTCGAGCGCCTCGCGCGCTCCGCGAAGGAGGGCGTGCACTCCGGCGGCGGCTACCCGCTCCAGTTCGGCACCATCTCCGTCTCGGACGGCATCTCGATGGGCCACGAGGGCATGCACTTCTCGCTCGTCTCCCGCGAGGTCATCGCCGACTCCGTCGAGACCGTGATGATGGCCGAGCGCCTGGACGGCACCGTCATGCTGGCCGGCTGCGACAAGTCGCTGCCCGGCATGCTGATGGCCGCGGCCCGCCTCGACCTCGCCGCCGTGTTCGTCTACGCCGGCTCGATCGCCCCGGGCTGGGTCAAGCTCTCGGACGGCACCGAGAAGGACATCACGATCATCGACTCCTTCGAGGCCGTCGGCGGCGTCAAGGCCGGGATCATGTCCGAGGAGGACGCCAAGCGCATCGAGTGCGCCTTCGCCCCGGGCGAGGGCTCCTGCGGCGGCATGTACACCGCCAACACCATGGCCAGCGTCGCCGAGGCGCTCGGCATGAGCCTGCCCGGCTCCGCCTCGCCCGCCGCCGCCGACCGCCGCCGCGACTACTTCGCCCGCAAGTCCGGCGAGGCCGTCGTCGAGCTGCTGCGCAACGGGACCACGGCCCGCGACATCCTCACCAAGAAGGCGTTCGAGAACGCGATCGCGGTGGCGATGGCCTTCGGCGGGTCGACCAACGTCATCCTGCACCTGCTCGCGATCGCCAACGAGGCCGAGGTCGACCTCACGATCGACGACTTCAACCGCATCGGCGACACGATCCCGCACATCGGCGACCTCAAGCCCTTCGGCAAGTACGTCATGAACGACGTCGACCGCCACGGCGGCGTCCCGGCCGTGATGAAGGCGCTCCTGGACGCCGGGCTGCTCCACGGCGACTGCCTGACGGTCACCGGGAGGACGGTCGCCGAGAACCTCGCCGCGATGGACATCGCGCCGCTGGACGGCGAGGTCATCCGCACCCTCGACAACCCGATCCACGCGACCGGCGGGCTCACCATCCTCAAGGGCTCGCTCGCCCCCGAGGGCGCGGTCGTCAAGACCGCCGGCTTCGACGCCTCCGTCTTCGAGGGTCCGGCCCGCGTGTTCGAGCGCGAGCGCGCCGCGATGGACGCCCTGACCGAGGGCCGGATCGAGAAGGGCGACGTGGTGGTCATCCGCTACGAGGGCCCCAAGGGCGGCCCCGGCATGCGCGAGATGCTCGCCATCACCGCCGCCATCAAGGGGGCCGGGCTCGGAAAAGATGTACTACTGTTGACGGACGGACGATTCTCAGGCGGCACAACCGGCCTGTGCATCGGCCACATAGCTCCCGAATCGGTGGACGCAGGTCCCATCGCATTCGTTCGCGACGGAGACCCGATTCGGGTCGACATCGCCGCTCGCTCGATCGACCTACTCGTCGACGAGTCCGAGCTCGCCGCCCGCCGAGAAGGCTGGGCCCCTCTCCCTCCGCGCTACACCCGCGGTGTCCTCGCCAAGTACGCCAAGCTCGTCCGCTCGGCAGCCGAGGGCGCCGTCACCGGGTGACCCGGCCCGCTCCGGCCGGCCGCGCACTCGCGTTCCCGGGCACTCGCCTCCGGCTCTGCCCGCCGCCGCACCACCTCCTGAAGGAATCGACACCCGCATGACTCCGGATCCGTCCGCCGTGCAGCCCGCACCGACGCCCCAGCCACCCCGACCCGCCCACGCTCCCGGGGCCGCCCCCGCGGCCGCCCCCGCGGCCGAGGTCCTCACCGGAGCGCAGGCGGTCGTCCGCTCGCTCGAGATGCTCGGGATCGAGGACGTCTTCGGCCTTCCCGGAGGCGCGATCCTCCCGGTCTACGACCCGCTGATGGACTCCTCGAAGATCCGGCACATCCTGGTCCGCCACGAGCAGGGCGCCGGCCACGCCGCCGAGGGCTACGCCTCGGCGACCGGCAAGCTCGGCGTCTGCATCGCGACCTCGGGCCCCGGAGCGACCAACCTGGTCACCGCGATCGCGGACGCCTACATGGACTCCGTCCCGATGCTCGCGATCACCGGCCAGGTGTTCTCGACGCTCATGGGGACCGACGCGTTCCAGGAGGCGGACATCGTCGGCATCACGATGCCGATCACGAAGCACTCCATCCTCGTGACGCGTCCCGAGGACATCCCCTCGGCCCTCGCCTCCGCCGCGCTGATCGCCACCACCGGCCGCCCCGGCCCCGTGCTGGTCGACATCACGAAGGACGCGCAGCAGGACCAGGCGCCGTTCCTCTGGCCGCCGAAGATCGACCTGCCCGGCTACCGTCCGGTCACGAAGGCCCACGGCAAGCAGATCCAGGCCGCGGCCCAGCTGCTGGTCGAGTCGCGGAAGCCGGTGCTCTACGTGGGCGGCGGCATCATCCGCGCCCGCGCGGCCGCCGAGCTGAAGGCGTTCGCCGAGGCCTGCGGCGCCCCCGTGGTGACCACGCTGATGGCGCGCGGAGCGTTCCCGGACTCGCACGAGCAGCACCTGGGCATGCCCGGCATGCACGGCACCGTCCCCGCGGTGCTCGCGCTGCAGGAGGCGGACCTGATCCTCGCGCTGGGCTCGCGCTTCGACGACCGCGTGACCGGCAAGGCGGCGCTCTTCGCGCCCCACGCCAAGGTCGTGCACGTCGACATCGACCCGGCCGAGATCTCCAAGATCCGCACCGCCGACGTGCCGATCGTGGGCGACCTGAAGGACGTCCTCCCGGACCTCACCGACGCGTTCGCCAAGGCCTCCGCCGACGGCCGCGCCGACACCTCCGAGTGGTGGAGCTACCTCAAGGGCCTGCAGACGGAGTTCCCGCTCGGCTACACCGAGCCGAACGACGGCCTGCTCTCGCCGCAGTACGTCATCAAGCGCATCGGCGAGATCACCGGCCCCGAGGGCGTCTTCGCCTCCGGCGTCGGCCAGCACCAGATGTGGGCGGCGCAGTTCATCAAGTACGAGCGCCCCAACTCGTGGCTGAACTCCGGCGGCGCCGGCACCATGGGCTACTCCGTGCCCGCGGCGATGGGCGCCAAGGTCGGCGAGCCCGAGCGCACCGTGTGGGCGATCGACGGCGACGGCTGCTTCCAGATGACCAATCAGGAGCTCGCCACCTGCACGATCAACGACATCCCGATCAAGGTCGCGGTGATCAACAACTCCTCGCTCGGCATGGTGCGCCAGTGGCAGACCCTGTTCTACGAGGGCCGCTACTCCAACACCGACCTCAACACGGGTCACGACACCGTCCGGGTGCCCGACTTCGTGAAGCTCGCCGACGCCTACGGCGCGCTCGGCATCCGCGTCACGAAGCCGGAGGAGATCGACGACGCCATCCGTCTCGCCATCGCCACCAACGACCGGCCCGTGGTCATCGACTTCGTCGTCAGCCGCGACTCCATGGTCTGGCCGATGGTCCCGCAGGGCGTCTCCAACAGCTACGTCCAGTACGCCCGAGACCACAGCCCGACCTGGGACGACGAGGAGTAGACCCGCATGACGCACCACGTTCTCTCCCTGCTCGTCGAGGACAAGCCGGGACTGCTCACCCGTGTCGCCGGGCTGTTCGCCCGCCGCGGCTTCAACATCGAGTCGCTGGCGGTCGGTCCGACCGAGCTGGCCGGGCTCTCGCGCATCACGGTCGCCGTGGACGTCGAGGACCTGCCGCTCGAGCAGGTCACGAAGCAGCTCAACAAGCTCGTCAACGTGATCAAGATCGTCGAGCTCGACACCGACCAGTCGGTCCAGCGCGAGCACCTGCTCGTCAAGGTCCGCGTCGACAACGTCACGCGCTCGCAGGTGCTCGAGGCCGTCACGCTCTTCCGCGCCCGCGTGGTCGACGTCGCGACCGACGCCCTGGTGATCGAGGTCACCGGCGACACCGGCAAGACCAATGCGTTCCTGCGGGTGATCGAGCCCTACGGCATCAAGGAGATCGCGCAGTCGGGCCTGCTCGCCATCGGGCGCGGCTCCAAGTCGATCACCGAGCGCGTCTTCAAGAACTGACCGCGAACTCTCCACTACAGAAAAGGACTCACCACGTGACCGAGCTCATCTACGACGCCGACGCCGACCTCTCCATCATCCAGTCCAAGAAGGTCGCGATCGTCGGCTACGGCTCGCAGGGCCACGCGCACGCGCAGAACCTCCGCGACTCCGGCGTCCAGGTCGTCATCGCGCTGAAGGAGGGGTCGAAGTCGACCGCCAAGGCCGAGGACGACGGCTTCGAGGTCAAGAGCGTCGCCGACGCCGCGGCCTGGGCCGACCTGATCATGATCCTCGCGCCGGACCAGCACCAGCGCGCGATCTACAGCGAGCAGATCGCCTCCGCGCTGACCGAGGGCAAGACCCTCGCCTTCGCGCACGGCTTCAACATCCGCTTCGGCTACATCGAGGCGCCCGCGGGCGTCGACGTCATCCTCATCGCGCCGAAGGCCCCCGGCCACACCGTGCGCCGCGAGTTCGTCGCCGGCCGCGGCATCCCGGACATCATCGCCGTCGAGAACGACGCGACCGGCACGGCCTGGGAGACCGCGAAGTCCTACGCGAAGGCCATCGGCGGCACCCGCGCCGGCGTCATCAAGACCACCTTCACCGAGGAGACCGAGACCGACCTGTTCGGCGAGCAGGCCGTGCTCTGCGGCGGCACCTCGCAGCTCGTCCAGTACGGCTTCGAGACCCTCGTCGAGGCCGGCTACCAGCCCGAGATCGCCTACTTCGAGGTGCTGCACGAGCTCAAGCTCATCGTCGACCTCATGTGGGAGGGCGGCATCGCCAAGCAGCGCTGGAGCGTCTCCGACACCGCCGAGTACGGCGACTACGTCTCCGGCCCGCGCGTCATCGACCCGCGCGTGAAGGAGAACATGAAGGCCGTCCTCGGCGACATCCAGAGCGGCGCCTTCGCGAAGCGCTTCATCGGCGACCAGGACGCGGGCGGACCCGAGTTCCAGGAGCTGCGCGCGAAGGGCGAGAAGCACCCGATCGAGGAGACCGGCCGCGAGCTGCGCAAGCTCTTCGCCTGGAAGCAGACCGACGAGGACTACACCGACGGCAGCGTCGCGCGCTAGTCGCACCGCGTCGACCGGGGGAGCCCCGGCCCGACGAGGGACCCGTCCACCGGGATCCCCTCGCCGGGCCGGGGCTCCTCCGCGTCCGGGGCGCGACTACTGCTCGAGCTCGCGGACGAGACGGCGGAGACCGCCCTTCGGCGGGACGAGGACGGGGTCCGGCCACCGGGGCGAGAGGTGGTCGCCGAGCGTGACCCGGCGCAGCTTGCGGCCGACGAGGGGGAGTACCCAGTCGGCGGCCCAGCGGCGCTGCTCGCGCAGCCGCGCGCGGAGGCGGAGCGGCTCGGGGGTGTCCCAGGGCCCGGTCGAGATCGTGTGCGGCACGCCGAGCGTGTCGAGCACGCGACCGGCCAGGACGCGGTGGCCGCGCTTGGAGAGGTGCATCCGGTCGGGCGACCAGAGCACGGGGGAGTGGAACTCCCGCATCGCCCAGTAGTCGACGAGGATCGCGCCCCGCTCGCGGGCGATCCGGCGGACGGCGCTGTTGTAGAGGTGGTTGCGGCGCAGGAACATCCGCGGGGCGGGCAGTCCCGGGATGTCGACGCCGGTGAAGAGCACGAGGGAGGCGCCGGTGGTCGCGAGCGCGTCGACGAGCGCCTCGTAGCGGATGATCAGATCGACGGTGTCGGCGCCGAGGTCGAGGATGTCGTTGCCGCCGGCGTACAGCGTGATCAGGGTGGGGCGGAGCGCGAGGGCGGGCGCGAGCTGGTCCTCGGTGATCTGGGCGAGGCGCTTCGAGCGGACGGCGAGGTTCGCGTACTCCCAGCCCGGCTCGGCCTTCGCCAGGCGCTCGGCGACGCGGTCGGCCCAGCCGCGCACCCCGTTCGGCAGGCGCGGGTGCGGGTCGCCGACCCCCTCCGTGAAGGAGTCGCCGAGGGCGACGAAGCGGCGGCGGCGGTCGTCCATCCGCTCAGCCTCGCCCCCGGGGGAGGACGCGGGGTGTCCGCCGGGTGTCGGGGAGGCGGCGGCGGGCTCCGAGCCTCCTGCGAGGTGCGCGCGGCTAGGGTGTTGCGGTGATCGATGGTGGACCGGGACGCTCCCCGGAGGACGACGACGCGGCGAACCCGCCGGCGGACCGCGGGCCGGACGCCGGCCCGGAGGACGACGCCGACGACGAGGCCCTGGAGTGGGCGGGCGAGGGCGCGGACCCGACGCTCGCCGCGGGGACGGCGCGTGTGCGCCGGAAGCCCCGCACGGTCGCGGGGGCGGGCCCGGCGGACGACGGCTCGGACGACGACGACTCCGAGGTCGAGGACCCCGACGACGAGGCCGCGTCCTCGTCCGCTCTACTGATCGCGGCGGGCATCGCGGCCGGCCTCTACCTCCTGTACGCCATCGCCTGGGCGATCACGGCGACGCGGCAGTCGCCGGTCGCCGCGGCCGGCTTCGCGGGCGATGCGCTCGGCGGCGCCCTCTACTCGCTCGGGCTCTGGCTGGCGGTCCTGGCGCCGCCGGTGTGGTTCGCCGTGGTGCTCCTCGCCACCCGCGACTCCCGGGTGCGCACCCGCGTGCTCTGGCTGGTCGCCGGACTCGTCCTCCTCGCTCCGCTGCCGTTCCTGAAGGGGGCCTGATGACCGACTCGACCCGGGCCACCCTCGGCGGGACCGGCCGGCGCGACCGGCCCGGCCGTCGCCTGGCCGCCTCCGTCCTCGTCGCCGTGGTGTTCGCGCTCTTCTTCGCCTGGGACGTCTGGGAGGCGGTCGGCAACCTGATCGGCCTGCGCAGCTACGCGGCCTCCCTCGGCACCGACCTGAATCCGACGGGCTGGGCGGTGCTCCTGCTCGGCCTGGTGCTGCCGGTCGCCTGCTTCGTCGCCGCCGTCCTGCTCGGCCGCCGCCGGGGGCTCCCGGCGCGCGTCGGACTGCTCGCGGCGGCCCTCTGCCTCTCGGCGGCGCTCTCGCTCGACGTGCAGCTCGTCCTCGGCGTCGAGAGCCTGGTCTCGCTGAGCTGACCGGCGGCGTCACACGGCGCGGGGCGCGCGCACCCCTCCGCTACAGTGTCGGGGGGCTGCCGACGCCCCCGCCTCGGTGCCCGCTCCGTCCCCTCTCCGAAGGAAGCGCCTCTCGTGACAAAGCCGGTCGTCCTGATCGCCGAAGAACTCTCGCCCGCCACCGTGGACGCGCTCGGTCCCGACTTCGAGATCCGCTCCGTGGACGGCACCGACCGCCCGGCGCTGCTCGAGGCCCTCGCCACGGCGCACGCGATCCTCGTGCGCTCCGCGACGCAGGTCGACGCGGAGGCGATCGCCGCGGCCCCCTCGCTCCAGGTGATCGCCCGCGCCGGTGTGGGTCTGGACAACGTCGACATCACCGCCGCGACCGCCGCGGGGGTCATGGTCGTGAACGCGCCGACCTCGAACATCATCTCGGCCGCCGAGCTCACCGTCGGTCACATCCTGAGCCTCGCCCGCCACATCCCCGCCGCACACAGCGCGCTCGCGCAGGGCCTCTGGAAGCGCTCGAAGTACACGGGCGTCGAGCTCTACGAGAAGACCGTCGGCATCATCGGCCTCGGCCGCATCGGCGCGCTGATCACCGCGCGCCTGCAGGCCTTCGGCGTGAACGTCGTCGCCTACGACCCCTACGTGACCAGCGCCCGCGCGCAGCAGCTCGGCGTCACGCTCCTCTCCCTGGAGGAGCTGCTGGCCGAGAGCGACTTCATCACGATCCACATGCCGAGGACCCCCGAGACGACCGGCATGATCTCGGACGATCAGCTGGCGCTGATGAAGCCGTCGGCGTTCATCGTGAACGTGGCCCGCGGCGGCCTCATCGACGAGGACGCGCTGCACCGCGCGCTCGTCGCGAAGACCATCGCCGGCGCCGGACTCGACGTGTTCGTGAAGGAGCCGCCGACCGGATCGCCGCTGCTCGCCCTCGAGAACGTTGTCGTCACTCCGCACCTCGGGGCCTCGACCGACGAGGCGCAGGAGAAGGCCGGCGTCTCGGTCGCCCGCTCGGTGCGCCTGGCGCTCTCGGGCGAGCTCGTGCCGGACGCCGTGAACGTCGCCGGCGGCGTGATCGACGAGTACGTGCGCCCCGGCATCCCGCTGGTCGAGAAGCTCGGCCAGGTCTTCTCGGGCCTCGCGGATTCGCCGGTCACCTCCATCGACGTCGAGGTGCGCGGCGAGCTCGCCGGCTACGACGTGAAGGTCCTCAAGCTGGCGGCTCTCAAGGGCGTGTTCACCAACGTGGTCTCGGAGACGGTGTCCTACGTCAACGCGCCGGTGC
The DNA here is from genome assembly GCF_002930975.1 of Rathayibacter sp. AY1A3. NCBI lineage: Bacteria > Bacillati > Actinomycetota > Actinomycetes > Micrococcales > Microbacteriaceae > Rathayibacter > Rathayibacter sp. AY1A3. The sequence goes on from NZ_PSTO01000005.1 coordinate 88,468, forward strand.
TCGCGGAGCAGCGCGGCATCGAGGTGCGCCTGATCACGGAGCCGGTCTCGGACGAGTACCGCAACGTGATCACGCTGCGCGGCGCGCTCTCGGACGGCTCGCAGATCTCGGTCTCGGGCACGCTGACCGGCACCAAGCAGGTCGAGAAGATCGTGGCGATCAACGGCTACGACGTCGAGGTCCCCCTCGCGAAGCACCTCGTCGTCATGAGCTACGTCGACCGCCCCGGGATCGTCGCGGTCTACGGCCGCGAGTTCGGCGACGCCGCGGTCAACATCGCGGGCATGCAGATCGCGCGCACCGAGGCGGGCGGCAAGGCGCTCTCGGTGATCACCATCGACTCCCCCGCCCCGGACGGCCTGCTCGAGAAGGTCCGCGTCGCGATCGACGCCGACCTCATGCAGGAGATCGACATCACCGAGCAGTGAGCACCCGGCGGTTCGCTCAGGTCGACGTCTTCGGCGCCGCGCCGTTCCGGGGCAACCCGGTGGCGGTCGTCGTCGACGGCGACGGCGTGGGCGACGCCGCGATGGCGGAGTTCGCGCGCTGGACGAACCTCTCCGAGACGACCTTCCTCCTCCGCCCGAGCGACCCCGCGGCCGACTACCGGCTGCGGATCTTCACGCCGGGCGGGGAGCTGCCCTTCGCCGGGCACCCGACCCTCGGGAGCGCGCGCGCCTGGCTCGCGGCCGGAGGGACGGCCCGCGCGGCGGGGGAGCTCGTGCAGGAGTGCGCCGCGGGTCTCGTCCGACTGCGGGTGACGGAGGAGGGCATCGCCTTCGCCGCCCCGCCCCGCCGGCGGACCGGACCGGTCGACGAGGCGACGCTCGAGCGGGTGGCCGCGGCTCTGCGGATCCCGCGCGCGGAGATCCTCGACCACGAGTGGGTCGACAACGGTCCCGGCTGGCTGGCCGTGCGGCTCGCGTCGGCGGAGCAGGTCCTCGCGCTGCGGCCGGACCAGGCTCTCCTCGCCGGGCTCCCCGTCGGCGTCGTGGGCGAGCATCCGGCGGGAGGCGAGTGCGCGGTCGAGGTGCGGGCGTTCATCCCCGACGCCGGTGTGTCCGAGGATCCGGTGACGGGGAGCCTCAATGCGGGGATCGCCCAGTGGCTGATCGGCAGCGGCGTGCTGCCCGAGCGCTACACCGCGGCCCAGGGTGCGGCGCTGGGCCGAGCCGGGCGCGTGCGCGTCGAGAGCACGGACGGCGCGATCTGGATCGGCGGCGCGACGGTGACCCTGATCGACGGGGTCGTCGAGCTGTAGCGGGTCCGCCGGGGCGGCGCGGCTCAGCTCCCGAGGAGGCGCTGGACGACCGCGAGGACGTCCTCGGCCTCGCCGCGCGACGGCGAGCCCGTGGGGAGCAGGGCGGAGTTGTAGTAGAGCCCGTCGCTCATCAGGACGATCGCCCGGGCGACGAGCGGGTCGCCCACGGCGTCGGCGACCACCTCGTTCCAGCTGTCGTGGATCCGCGCGAGGCCGCCGCTGGCTCGCTCGTCGTGCCCCTGCGCGATGCGCGACACGGCGAGGATCGTGCGGTCGAAGGCCGAGTCGGCGGCGAAGGAGGTGCGCAGCAGGTAGGCGACCACGCCCTCGGGAGCGGCGAGGCTCTGCGCGACGTCCGCCTCCCGCCGCGCGTCGAGGCGCTGCAGGAGCCCGTCGACGAGGGCGTCCTTCGAGGGGAAGTGGTAGAGCAGCCCGCCCTTGGAGACTCCGGCCTCGCGGGCGACGGCGTCGAGGGTCGCGGCGCGCTCGCCCTGCTCGATGAGGAGCTGCTCGAACGCGTCGAGGACGCGGTCGCGGGCGGGGGCAGGAGGCACGGCGACCATCCTACGGCGGATCAGTGGCGACTGTACCGGCTGGACGGTATACTCTCTCCGTTCTCCTCTGAAAGGTCGTCCCCGTGTCCGCGCGCACCGCTCCCGTCTCCACCCACGACACCGCCGGCGCCGCCGACCGGGTCGGGCGACGCGCCTGGGTGGCGCTCGCGGTGCTGATGCTCCCGGTGCTGCTGGTCTCGGTCGACAACACGGTGCTGAACTTCGCGCTCCCCTCGATCGCCGAGGATCTGGGCCCCTCCGGCATCGAGCTCCTGTGGATCGTCGACGCCTACCCGCTGGTGCTCGCGGGCCTGCTGGTGGCGATGGGCAGTCTCGGCGACAGGGTCGGGCGGCGGCGCCTCCTGCTGGTCGGCGCGGTCGGCTTCGCCGCCGTCTCGGTCGTGGCCGCGTTCGCTCCCACCGCCGCGGCGCTCATCGGCGCCCGCGCGGCACTGGGCTTCTTCGGCGCGATGCTGATGCCCTCGACGCTCTCGCTCCTGCGCAGCGTCTTCCCCGACCGCGACCAGCGCCGCCTCGCGATCGCCATCTGGGCGACCGGCTTCGCCGTGGGCTCGGGCGTCGGCCCGCTGGTCGGCGGCGTGCTGCTCGAGCACTTCCCCTGGGGGTCGGTGTTCCTGCTCGCGGTGCCCGTGCTGCTCCCGCTGGTCGTCCTGGTGCCGATCCTGGTGCCGGAGTCGCGCGACCCGCAGCCCGGCCCGGTCGACGTGGTCAGCATCCTGCTGTCGCTGGCGACCATGGCGCCGGTCGTCTACGCGGTGAAGTCCTTCGCCGAGCACGGGATCGACGCGGTCGGCGTCGCGGCGCTCGTCGTGGGCGTCGTCTCGGGAGCTCTGTTCGTCCGCCGCCAGCAGCGCCGGGCCTCGCCGATGCTCGATCTCTCGCTCTTCCGCCGCGGCTCGTTCAGTGCGGCGATCGTGGTCAACCTCCTCAGCGTCACCGCGCTGGTCGGCGGGCTCTTCTTCCTCTCGCAGCACCTGCAGCTCGTGGTCGGGCTCTCGCCCCTGGAGGCGGGCCTCGTGCTCGTGCCGGGCCTCGCCGTGATGATCCTGGCCGGGCTCGGCGTGGTGCCGATCGCGCGCCGCGTCGCTCCGCGCCTCGTCGTTCCGGCCGGACTGCTGGTCTCGGCCGTCGGGTACATCCTGCTGGCCCTCGGCAGCGGGGCGCCCGGAGGAGCGTCCGCGCTCACCGTCGCCGCCGCCTTCGCGTTCCTGGGCCTGGGCATCGGTGCGGCCGAGACGGTGTCGAACGAGCTGATCCTGGCCAACGCGCCCGCCGACAAGGCCGGTGCGGCCTCCGCCGTCTCCGAGACCGCCTACGAGCTCGGTGCCGTCCTCGGCACCGCGACGCTCGGCACGGTCCTCACCGCCGTGTACCGCGGGGGAGTCGTGCTGCCCGAGGGCCTCGACGTCGCGCAGGCGCAGCGGGCCGGGGAGACCCTCGGCGGCGCCGTCTCGGTCGCCGGCGAGCTGCCCGCCGACTCCGCCGCGAGCCTCGTCGCGTCGGCGAGCGCGGCGTTCGACTCGGGCGTCGGCTGGTCGGCCTGGCTCGGTGTCGTCCTCGTGCTGGCCGCCGCCGCGGTCGGCGCCTGGCGCCTCCGCCGGAGCTGACGCTCCTCCTCTCCTCCCGAGGGAGGCCGCCCGGGACGCGCAGCGCCTCCCGGGCGGCCCTCGCCAGCCCGACGGGGGGCGCGTGCCCCGGACCGCGGCGCGGGCGGGCCGCGAGTACGCTGGGGGGACTCCGACCCCGTACGCCTGAGGACCGCCATGCCCCGCACCGTGAAGCTCGCCGTCATCCCCGGAGACGGGATCGGGCCCGAGGTGACCGCCGAGGCCGTCAAGGTCCTCGACGCCGTCACCGCCGACTCCGACCTGGTGCTCGAGACGACCACCTTCTCGCTCGGCGCCGCCCGCTACCTCGAGACCGGCGACGTCCTCACCGACGAGGACCTCGCGGCGATCGCGGGGCACGACGCGATCCTCCTGGGCGCCGTCGGCGGAGCACCGGGCGACCCGCGCCTCCGGGACGCGAACATCGAGCGCGGGCTGCTCCTGCGGCTGCGCTTCGAGCTCGACCACTACGTCAACCTGCGGCCCACCCGTCTCTACGCGGGCGTCGCCTCGCCGCTCGCGGCTCCCGGCGAGGTCGACTTCGTGGTCGTCCGCGAGGGCACGGAGGGCCCCTACGTCGGCACCGGCGGCTCGATTAGGCAGGGCACCCCGCACGAGGTCGCCAACGAGGTGTCGGTCAACACCGCCTACGGCGTCGAGCGCGTCGTCCGCCACGCGTTCGAGCTCGCCCGCACGCGTCGCTCCCGGCTGACGCTCGTGCACAAGACGAACGTCCTCGTCTTCTCCGGCTCCCTGTGGAAGCGGATCGTCGACGAGGTGGGGGCCGCCTTCGAGGACGTGGCCGTCGACTACCTCCACGTGGACGCCGCCACGATCTTCCTCGTGACCGACCCTGCTAGGTTCGACGTCATCGTCACCGACAACCTCTTCGGAGACATCCTGACCGATCTGGCCGGCGCGATCAGCGGCGGCATCGGACTCGCGGCCTCGGGCAACATCAACCCCGACGGCGCGTTCCCCAGCATGTTCGAGCCGGTCCACGGATCCGCGCCCGACATCGCCGGACGGCAGCTCGCCGACCCGACCGCCGCGATCCTCTCGGCGGCGATGCTGCTGGACCACCTCGGCCGGAGCGACGAGGCCGCCCGCGTCACCGCGGCCGTGACCGCCGACATCGAGTCGCGCGACGGCACCCCGCGCTCCACGGCCGCGATCGGCGACTCCGTCGTCGCCCGCCTCCGCTGATCCCCCGCAGAAGGACACCACCACGATGAGCACCGACTCCGCCCCCGCCGACCTCGCCTTCGAGGTGACCGCCGCCCCCGCGCCCCGCTCCGCCGAGGAGCGCGCCCGGATCCTCGCGAACCCCGGCTTCGGCATGCACTTCACCGACCACATGGTCGGCCTCCGCTGGACCCGCACGGACGGCTGGCACAGCGCCCGCGTCGAGCCCTACGGCCCGCTCGCGCTCGACCCCGCCGCCGCCGTCCTGCACTACGCGCAGGAGATCTTCGAGGGGATGAAGGCCTACCGCCACGAGGACGGCTCCGTCTGGACCTTCCGCCCGGAGGCGAACGCGCGCCGCCTGCAGCGCTCGGCCCGCCGCCTCGCGCTGCCGGAGCTCCCGACGGACCTCTTCGTCGAGTCGCTGCGGCAGCTGATCGCGGTCGACGGCGACTGGGTCCCCTCGGAGCCGGAGACCAGCCTCTACCTGCGCCCGTTCATGTTCGCGCAGGAGGCGTTCCTCGGCGTGCGCGCGGCCGAGGACGTCGGCTACTACGTGATCGCCAGCCCCGCCGGCGCCTACTTCTCGGGCGGGGTCGCCCCCGTGTCGATCTGGCTCTCCACCTCCTACGCCCGGGCGGGCAAGGGCGGCACGGGAGCGGCGAAGACGGGTGGCAACTACGCCTCCTCCCTCCTCCCGCAGCAGGAGGCCTACAGCCACGGCTGCGCGCAGGTCCTCTTCCTCGACTCGCAGGAGTCGCAGTGGATCGAGGAGCTCGGCGGCATGAACGTGGTGCTGGTGAAGAAGGACGGCACGCTGGTCACCCCGGAATCGGACTCCATCCTCGAGGGCATCACGCGCGACAGCGTCCTGCAGCTCGCCGAGGACCGCGGCCACCGCGTCGAGCGGCGCCGCGTGAGCATCGACGAGTGGCGCGACGGGGTGGCCTCCGGCGACGTGGTCGAGGTGTTCGCCTGCGGGACCGCCGCCGTGATCACCCCGATCGCCGAGCTCAAGGGCGAGGGCTTCTCCGTCGGCCGCGAGGGCGCGCCCGCCGGGGAGCTCACGATGTCGCTCCGCGAGGAGCTGACCGGCATCCAGTACGGACGCCGCGAGGACACGCACGGATGGATGACGAGGCTGGACGCATGAAGATCGCACGATTCGCCACGCAGCGCGACGGGGACAACGGGGGAGCGATCCACTTCGGGATCGTGGACGAGGACGACCTGGTCGTGCTCGCCGGCGACCCGATGTTCGCCGGGTTCGACACCACGGGGGAGCGCATCCCGATCGCGGAGGCGAAGCTCCTCGCGCCGGTGATCCCGCGCTCCAAGGTCGTCGGCATCGGGAAGAACTACGCCGACCACGCGGCCGAGATGGGCGGCGACGCCCCGGCGGAGCCGCTGGTGTTCCTCAAGCCGAACACGTCGGTCATCGGCCCGGACGAGGCGATCGTCCTCCCCGAGGACAGCCAGCAGGTGGAGTTCGAGGGCGAGCTGGCGATCGTGATCGGCGCCGTGGCCCGCAACGTCCGCGCGGAGGACTACGAGGACGTGGTCTTCGGGTACACGATCGCCAACGACGTCACCGCGCGCGACCTCCAGCGCTCCGACGGCCAGTGGGCGCGGGCGAAGGGCTACGACACCTTCTGCCCGCTCGGTCCGGTCATCGAGACCGAGTTCGTCTGGAACGAGAGCGCGATCGAGACGCGCGTCAACGGGCGCGTGCAGCAGTCGGGCAGCACCGGCGACATGATCCACGGGGTGCCCGAGCTCGTGGCCTACGTCTCGCGCATCTTCACGCTGCTCCCCGGGGACGTGATCCTCACCGGGACGCCCGCCGGCGTCGGGCCGATCGCGAACGGCGACACCGTCGCGGTGGACGTCGAGGGCATCGGCACGCTGTTCAATCCGGTGGTCGTCCGGCGCTGAGCCCGGGCCCTCCTCCGCGGAGGGACGAGCGCCTCCGGCCCGCGCGGATCCTCGGATCCGGCGGGCCGGACACGTCCGAGCGGGACGTCAGTCGGTGCTCGCCGGGTCGCTGCCGACCGCGCCCTCGGTCTCGTCCGGCAGGTCGGCGTCGCCGGAGACGGTGTCCCCTCCGCTGTCGCCGTCGGTCACGGCGTCCGTGACACCGCGGTCGATCGCGGTGCCCCCGGGAGCGGCCCCCGCTGCGGAGGCGTCGGCCGCGTCCTCGCCGGGCAGCACCGTCTGCGCGCCGCCGGTGTTCGGGGCGGCGTCGCCGCCGGATCCGGGAAGGTCCTCGTTCACGTTCTGGTCGGCCATGTCGGCTCCTCTCGTCGGGGCTCCAGCCCAGCACGCGACGGGCCCCTCCGCAGGACGTTGACAGCGCGGGGGCTAGGGGGCAGAGGCGGGCCGTGAGGCCGGGCGACGCGCCTTCACCGTGCTCCCCGGCGCTGTCAAGCGGACTGCCTCCGGGGCCGTCTGGTCGTAGCGTCGAGCTATGAACTCCTTCCGCACCGACTCTGTCAGCCGCATCGCCCGGGAGGACTTCGGCTGGTCGTCGCTGCTCCCTGGTCAGCGCGAGGCGATCGAGTCGGCGGCCTCCGGGCGCGACACGCTGCTGGTGCTGGCGACGGGCGGCGGCAAGTCCGCGGTCTACCAGATCGCCGGAGCCGAGCGCGGCGGCGTCGTCCTGGTCGTCTCCCCGCTCGTCGCCCTGCAGGCCGACCAGCTCGCCGCGATCGAGGCGGCTCCGGCGGCCCCGCCCGCCGTCGCGATCAACTCCTCCCAGGGCGCCGCGGCCGTCGCCCGCGCCTGGGACCGGATCGACGAGGGCGGCCCGCTCTACGTGCTCCTGGCGCCCGAGCAGCTCGCCAAGCCCGAGAACGTGGCGCGCCTGGCGGCCGCAGGAGTCTCGCTCCTGGTCGTCGACGAGGCGCACTGCGTCTCCTCCTGGGGCCACGACTTCCGCCCCGACTACCTCCGCCTGGCCGATGTGCGCGGCGAGCTCGGAGACCCGCCGGTGCTCGCGATGACCGCCACCGCCTCCGGGCCGGTGCGCGACGAGATCATCGAGCGCCTCCGGATGACCGACCCCGAGATCCAGGTGCACGGCGTCGACCGTCCGGAGATCCGGCTGGTGGTGCACCGCCACGAGAGCGAGAACGAGAAGCGCGCCGCCGTGGTCGAGGAGGCGCGCAGCTGGACGGCTCCGGGCCTGGTCTACGTGGCCACCCGCAAGGAGACGGAGGCCTACGCGGCCGACATCGCGGCGGAGGGGCGCCGGGTCGCGGCGTACCACGCCGGGCTCAAGGTGTCCGAGCGCAAGGTCGTGCACGAGCAGTGGCGCGCCGGCGAGCTCGACGTCGTCGTCGCGACCTCGGCCTTCGGGATGGGCATCGACCGGGCCGACGTCCGCTTCGTGCTGCACGCGACGACCACCGAGTCGCTCGACGCCTACTACCAGGAGATCGGCCGCGCGGGCCGCGACGGCGAGCCGGCGACGGGCGCGCTGCACTACCGCGCCGAGGATCTGGGTCTCCGCCGCTTCTTCGCCAAGCGCTCGGTCGACAAGGCCGCGCTGCGCGTGATCTGGGCGGCCGTCTCGGAGCAGCCGGGGCTCGACTCCGCGGCTCTCGCGAGGGAGCTGGGGAAGCCGGCCCGCACGATCGCCCGGATCGTCAACGATCTCGCGGACGCGGGGCTGGTGGAGACCGGGTCCGGTCTGCGCGCGACGCGCGAGGCCTCGGGCGACGAGGCCGTGCACGCGGTGAAGGAGGCTCTGGCCTCCCGCGAGCGGATCGCGGAGTCGCGCCTGTCGATGATGCGCGCGTACGCGGAGACCAGCCAGTGCCGCCGCCGGGTCCTGCTGGACTACTTCGGCGTGGAGTCGGCCGAATGGTGCGGCAACTGCGACGGCTGCGAGCGGCACGAGGCGAGCGGCGAGACCGTGGAGGCGCCCGTGGACGCCCCTCTGAGCGTCGACGAGTCGGTGGAGCACCGCGAGTGGGGCGCCGGCACCGTGATGAGCGTGGAGGCCGACCGGGCGACGATCTTCTTCGAGTCCGAGGGCTACAAGGTGCTGTCGTTCCAGGCGCTCGAGTCCGGCGTCCTGCGCGAGCGCGAGCACGCCTCCGCCTGACCCCGGCTCTCCGCGCCGGCCGATCGCCGGTCGCGGGACGCCGCTCCGGTACGGCAGGCACGGCGTGCCGTGCACCGGAGCGGCGTCCCCCGGAGGGTGGTCAGACCTTCGAGACGGCCGAGCTCACGTCGGTGGGCTTCTCGTAGTCGCCGTCCGGGATCGCACGGAGGGCCTCGAGGACGTCGCCGTCCGCGCCCTCCTTCTCGGCGGTCTCGACGATCGTGTCCTTCGAGGCGGGGTAGTCGATGCCCGAGAGGTACTTCTGGATCTGGATCGGGTTGGGTGCGTCCATCGTGCTGTCCTTTCGTCGCCTTGCTGAGTGTTACGAGTGCTCTTCGGCGAAGAGCCGGTCGAAGGCGTCGACGCGCCGGTCGGTGACCGTCGTGGGCGTCTCGAGGTGCACGGCGCCGCTGGGCACGAGGCCCGCGCCGCCGAAGCGCTCCATGACGCGCCACTGCGCGGCGACGTCCTCACCGCTGTGCTCCGGGGGCAGCTGCTCCCAGAAGTCGAAGCCGCCGACGGCCAGGAGGGCGTCGCGGCGGTAGAGGACGCACGCGCCCAGCCAGGCGACCCGGTACGCGCGCCAGGCGCCCTCCGGGACGCCGAGGCGGGCGGCGACGTGCGTGAGATTGGCCGCGTTGTGCAGCGGCCAGCGCTCGAACTCAGGGGTTCCGCGCCGCACCCGCTCGGGCTCCACGCGCTCCTCCCAGGTCTCGAACGACTCGGTCTCGTGAGGGCGCACGTCCTCGAGGTAGGACAGGCCCTGCACCGCGGAGCCGACGAAGCCGCAGTCGAGGCGCTCGAGGGCCTCGTGCAGCCGCGAGAGCGTGCCCGGCTCGAGCCACACGTCGTCGTCGAGGAAGAGGACGGCCGGGGCGGTGGCGAGGGAGAGGAGGTAGTGCCTCTGCTCCGCGAGCCCGCGCCGGGGCAGGTGCCGGCGCACCACCGGAGCCCGGCCCTGCGCCTCCAGCACGCGCAGCATCGCGAGGATCGTCGGGTCGCTCTCGGCGACCGCGCCGTCGGACTGGTCGCTGACGATCACGCGGAAGGGCGGGTCGTCCTGGGCGGCGAGTCCGGCGAGCGTGGCGGCGAGCTCGGCACGGCGGCCGACCGTCGGCACCAGCACGTCGATCAGCGGCTGCCGGGGAGCCTCGGGGACCCCCCAGCGCCCGGACCACCTGCGGCTGGTCACGGCGCGGCCGATCGGATGCGCTGGACCATCTCGGTCGTGGAGTGCTCCGAGACGTAGCCGACCGTGGTGACGACGCCCCCGTAGGAGCGGACGACGGCCGCCTCCGCGAGCATGTCGGGGTTGTAGTCCCCGCCCTTCACGTAGACGTCGGGCTGCACGCGCTCGAGCAGCGGGATGGGGGTGTCTCCGCCGAAGAGCGTCACGTAGTCGACGCAGCCCAGCTCGGCGATCACGCCCGCGCGGTCGCCCTCCGGGTTGATCGGCCGTCCCTCGCCCTTCAGCCGCCGGACGGAGTCGTCGTCGTTCACCGCGACCACGAGCACGTCGCCGAGCTCGCGGGCCTGGCGGAGGTAGGCGGTGTGGCCGCGGTGCAGGACGTCGAAGCAGCCGTTGGTGAACACCACGCGGCGACCGCGGCGCGACTGCTCCGCGAGGACCTCGACGAGGGCGTCCTCGCCGAGCACGACGGCGCCGGGAGCGGCGAGGGAGGCGAGCAGGTCGTCGCCCGAGCAGACGGAGGTGCCGGGGCGCTGCACGACCACGTCGGCGGCGGCCTGCGCCAGATCGACGGCGGTGGCCAGGGAGCGGCCGGCGGCGAGGGCGAGGGTGGCGGTCGCGGCGAAGGTGTCTCCGGCGCCGGACGCCTGCTTCTCCTCCGCGGGCTGAGCGAAGGTGCGGCTGACCGTGCCGTCGGCGTCGAGGGCGGTGGAGCCGTCCCGGTCGAGGGTGACCACGACGTGCCGGGCGCCCGAGCGGGCGCGCAGGTCGTCCGCCGCGTCGCGCACGGCGGCGGCCCGCTCCGTCCCGCGGCCGAGGGAGCCGCCGAGCAGCCGTTCCGCCTCCTTGGCGTTCGGAGTGACGAGGTCCGGCCGGGCGAAGGCCCAGTCGGCGAGCTCGTGCGCGTCGACCACGAGGAGGCCGGGGCGCCCGACGGCGAGCAGGCGCTCGACGGCCTCGCGGAGGATCCCCGAGCCGTAGTCGCAGACCAGGACGGCGTCGGCGCCCGCGGCGGCCTCGGCGGCGGCACCGGCGAGCAGGGCCAGCTCGTCGTCGGCCGGGTGGTGCGGGCCGGAGTCGACGCGCAGCATCACGCTGTCGCCGCCGACCACGCGGGTCTTGATCGTCGTCGCGGCGCCGGTGCGGACGACCCGGGAGGTGTCCAGGCCGGCCCGCTCGAGGGCGCGCACGAGCCGGTCGCCCTCGGAGTCGCGTCCGGCCACGCCGACCGTGCGGACGACGGCGCCCAGCGCGCGCAGGTTGGCGGCGGTGTTGGCGGCCCCGCCCGCGACGTCGACGACGTCCTCGAGCCGCAGGACCGGCGCGGGCGCCTCCCGCGTGACGCGCTCCGCCTCGCCGAGCCACCAGGAGTCGAGGATGAGGTCCCCGATCACGGCGACGACCGGCGGGCGCTCGTGGACGTGCGCCAGGAGGGCGCTCGCCCGCTGGAGCGCCGAGCCCTCGAGGCTCATCGCGCGCCTCCCGGCAGAACGGGCAGGCCGAAGTGCACGACCGTGGTGGTGGTCATCTCGTCGAGCAGCTCCGGGCCGTAGCCGAAGCCGGAGCCGGACGCTCCGCGGGGCTGGGCGCTGCCGCCCGGCGCTCCTCCGAAGACGCCGTTGACCTTGACGGTGCCGACCGGCAGCGTCGCCGCAGCGCGGTGGGCGTGCTCCATGTCGGCGGTGAGGATCGAGGCGGCCAGGCCGTAGGGGCTCGCGGCGGCCAGGTCCAGGCCCTCGTCGAAGGAGTCGACGACGCGGATCGGCGCGACGGGCCCGAAGGTCTCCTCCGTCATCACCAGCATCGACTCGGTGCAGTCGGCCAGGACGGTCGCGGGGTAGAAGGTGCCGTCCCCGGGAGTGCCGCCGGTGAGGGCGCGCGCGCCGCTGCCGAGCGCCTCCGTGACGTGCTCGTGGACGGCGTCGCGCATGCGGGCGTCGACGAGGCGGGGGAGCGGGCCCGCGCTCCAGCGGTCGGCCTCGGCGACCAGCGCCGCCGTGAACGCCTCGGCGATGTCGCGGTGCACGTAGATCCGCTCGACGGAGGTGCAGATCTGGCCGGCGTTGGCGAAGGCGCCCAGCGCGGCCTGCTCGGCGGCCCAGACCGGATCGACGTCGCGGTCGACGACGAGCGCGTCGTTGCCGCCGTTCTCGAGGATCACGTGCGCGCCGGTGACGGCGGCGACCCGGGCGAGCGCGCGGCCGGTGGCGGTCGAGCCGACGTGGGCGAGGACGTCGACGCCCTCGGTGCGCGCCAGCTCGTCGCCGACCGCCCCGTCGCCCTCGACCAGGGTCAGCACGCCCTCGGGCAGCGCCTCGGCGAGGATGCTCGTGAAGAGGGCGCCCGTGCCCGGGCTGCGCTCGCTCGGCTTGTGCACGACGACGTCCCCGGAGACGATCGCGGCGCCCAGGAGGCCCGCGGCGACGGCGACCGGGTCGTTCCACGGAGTGAGGGCGAGCACGACACCGCGCGGGTGCGGCAGGGCCAGATCGACGTTGAGAGCCCCTCCGCGCAGGCTCCTCCCGCGGTGCAGCGGGCCGAGCTCGGCGTACTGGAGCAGCGTGTCGACACCGGCGCGCACGCCGCCCAGCGCGTCGCCGGCGGGCTTGCCCGTCTCCTGCGTGTTGAGGTCGGCGAGCTCCTGCTCGCGCTCGGCCACGCGGTGGGCGGCGGCACGGAGCAGGGCGCCGCGCTCGGCGGGCGCGGTGGCGGCCCACGCGGGGAACGCGGTCCGCGAGCGGCGGACGGCGTCGGCGGCGGTCGTGGCGGGGGTCGTGATGTCGATGGTCACGGTCACCTCTCGGTCGGGGGCGCCAGCGGAGTGGCCGACGCATCCGTCCGGTACCCGGGTGGTGCGCGCCTAGACACGCCGCCTCCGGAATCCGCCCCCGGATCGGCGACGAGGGCTCGCCGCCGATCCGGTTTCGGATCGGTCCCGGCGGGGAAGTGGAGGAGTGCACCGTCCCCGGAGCGGCGCCCGCGCGCCCTCCGCACCTGAGAGGAACCCGTCGTGGTCGCCATCGCCCCCCTCCGAGAGCCCTTCGCCGGAGTCGAGAGGATCGCCGTCCTGCGCGGCGGCGGACTCGGCGACCTGCTGTTCGCGCTGCCCGCCGTCGACGCCCTCGCGGCCGCCTACCCGGGAGCCGAGATCACCCTGCTCGGGACGCCCGCGCACCGGGTCCTGCTGACGGGCGTCGAGTCGCCGATCGCCGACGTCGAGATCCTGCCGGTGGCGCAGGGCGTCCGCGACGGAGAGGGGGAGGACCCCCGGGTCGTCGAGGACTTCACCGAGCGGATGCGCGCGCGCCGCTTCGACCTGGCCGTGCAGCTGCACGGCGGCGGGCGCTACTCCAACCCGTTCCTCCAGCGCCTCGGCGCGCGCCACACGATCGGGTCGCGCACCGACGACGCCGCGGAGCTCGAGCGCACGATCCCCTACGTCTACTACCAGCACGAGATGCTGCGGGCGCTCGAGATCGTCGGGCTGGCCGGAGCGCCCGCGACCCGCCTCGAGCCGGCGCTCGCCGTGGATCCGGAGCGGCGGGACCGCCTCGCCGCCGCGCTGCCCGCGGGCGGCCCGCTGGTGCTGATCCACCCCGGCGCGACCGATCCCCGCCGCCGCTGGCCCGCCGCCTCCTTCGCCGCCGTGGCGACGGAGCTGCTGGCGGACGGCGCGCGCGTGCTGGTGGTGGGCGACGCCTCGGACGTGCCCGCCGCCGACGAGATCGTCGCCGGGGCGCCGGGAGCGGTCTCCTGGGCGGGCGTCGTGGACCTACCGGACCTCGCTCCGCTGCTCTCGCTCGCCGACCTCGTGCTCGGCAACGACTCCGGACCCCGCCATCTCGCCGCCGCGGTCGGCGCTCCGACGGTCGGGGTCTTCTGGGTGGGCAACGCGATCAACGCCGCGGCCCTCGGGCGGCAGCGCCACCGGGTGCAGCTGAGCTGGACCACGCACTGCCCGGTCTGCGGGCGCGACGCCACGCAGGTCGGCTGGACCGCTCCGCGCTGCGAGCACGACGTCACGTTCGTCGGCGACGTGCGCGTCGAGGCGGTGCTCGAGGACGTCCGCGGGGTGCTCGCCTCCACCTGCTGAACCGCGAGACGCCGCCTCGGTACGCGACGCGCCGGGGCGTGCGGACAGATGTGGCGTCTCGCGGCGGGGGATCCGGGGCGCGCCCGGATCAGCGGATCACGGCCAGGACGGCTCCTCCTCGTGCGTGATGACGAGCTCGCGGACCTCGCAGCCGCGCGGCTGGCCGAGGACGAACATGACGGCGTTCGCCACGTTCTCCGGATCGTTCAGCAGCGCGTCCGGACCCGGCTTGTACTGCTCGTCGCGGTCGTCGAAGAAGCGCGTCTTCATGCCCGACGGGATCAGCGTGGTCACGCCGATCTCGCCCTTGGTCTCGGCCGCGAGCGCGCGGGTGAAGCCGAGCACGCCGAACTTCGAGGCGCAGTACGCGGTCGCGTCCGAGACGGCCTTGATCGCGAGCGAGGAGGCGACGGTGACGACGCGGCCGTGGGTCTCGGTGAGGAAGGGCAGGGCCGCCCGGACGACGGCCGCGGTGCCGAGGAGGTTGACGGAGATGACGCGCTCCCACTCCTCCGGCTCCACGTCCACGAGGCGGCCGCAGCGGTCGATGCCGGCCGCGGTCACGACGGCGTCGAGCCCGCCGTGCTCGCGGGCGATCTCGACGACCGCCTTCTCGGCCTCGCGGGTCTTCGCGACGTCGACCTGGTAGGCGGCGACGCCCTCCTTCACCGACGAGACGTCGCGGTCGAGCACGATCGGGGTGCCGCCGGCGGCGGTGACCGCGGCGGCGACGGCCGCACCGAGCCCGGAGGCTCCTCCGGTGATCAGGACGCGGCCGATGGGGGTGGGAGTGGTGCTCATGGTTTCCTTCCGGGGGTGGTCTGCGGGCCTCGTGGGCCGCGGGTCAGCCGACGCGCGCGAGCGCGGCGGCGAGATGGGTGGTCGAGCGGCCCGGGTGGTACGGCACGGTCAGGACCCGGCCGCCCCACTCCGCCACCGTCGCCGTCTCGGGGAGGGACTCGGCGGAGTAGTCGCCGCCCTTCACCCAGACGTCGGGGCGGATGCGGCGCAGCGCCTCGTCCGGCGTGTCCTCGCCGAAGACCAGCACGGCGTCGACGCACTCGAGCGCGAGCAGCAGGTCGACGCGGTCGTCCTCGGGGATGATCGGCCGCGCCGCGCCCTTCAGGCGCCGGACGGAGTCGTCCGAGTTGAGGCAGACGATCAGGCAGTCGCCGAGAGCCCGTGCTGCGGAGAGGGTGCGGGCGTGGCCGGCGTGGAGCAGGTCGAAGCAGCCGCCCGTCGCGACCACCGTTCCTCCTGCCGCGCGGACGGACTCGGCGACGCGCAGGGCGTCCACCCCGCCGCCGTGGAGGGGTGCGGGGTCGGCGGGAGCGGAGAGGGAGGCGACCCCTCCCGCGAGGAGGTAGGCGCCGGCCGCGGCGACCGCCGCCTGCACCGCCTCCGACGTGCTCGCACCCTCGGCGAGGGCGACGGCGGCGGAGGCGGCGAACCGGTCGCCCGCGCCGCACGGGTCGGTGGGCGGCACGGCGACGGCCGGTGCGACGACCGGGACGCCGGCGCCGCGGGAGCGCAGCAGGGCGCCGGAGGATCCCATCGTCACGGTGACCGCACCGCAGCCCCAGCGCTCGAGGAGGGTGGTCGCGGCGGACTCGGCGCGCGTCACTCCGCGGCCGACGGCTCCCGAGAAGGCGGTGGCCTCGGCCAGGTTCGGGGTGGCGAGGGAGGTGGCGGCGACCGGCTGGGAGCCCCGCGGGTGCGGATCCCACACCAGCGGCACGGTGAGCGCGTCGAGCGCCGTGCGGAGCGACGGCTCCTCGGTCAGGCGGCGGCCGTAGTCGGCGACGATCACGGCGTCGGCGTCGGCGAGCGCGGCGAGCATCGCGTCGGTGACGCCGGGGACGGGCGGCGTCTCGCAGCCGCGGTCGATCCGCACGACGGCCTGGCCGGAGGCGGCGACGCGGGTCTTCACCGGCGTCGGCGCTCCCGAGGGCCCGGCGACCAGGCGGACGCCGGACAGCTCGGCGCGCAGCTCCGCCACGTCCGGATCCGAGTCCTCGGCGAGCGCGGTCACCAGCGTCACCTCGTGCCCGTCGCGGGCGAGCATCCGGGCGACGAGTCCGGCACCGCCGGCGCGGGCACTGCGGGCCGACACGTCGACCACGGGGACGGGGGCGTCCGGGCTCAGCCGCTCGGCGGGTCCGGAGAGGTCGACGTCGAGCATCACGTCGCCGACGACGACGAGGCGCAGGCGGCTCACGAGGCGGCCGCCGTCCGTGCGCGGATCCGGTGCTCGAAGGCCCGGCAGAGCGCGTGCACGAGCACCAGCTGCGCCTCCTGCACGTTGGAGCCGTGGCCCTCGAGGGCGATCGCCTCGTCGCAGAGCTCGGTGAGCGGGTTCGGCCCCTCGCCGGTCAGCGCCCACGACCGGGCGCCCGCCGCACGGGCGGCCTCCGCGGCGTGGAGGAGGTTCGCGCTGCGTCCGCTGGTGGAGAGCAGGACCACGACGTCGCCCGCCCGGGCGTGCGCGGTGACCTGGCGCGAGAACACGTGGTCGAAGCCGTAGTCGTTGCCGATCGCGGTCAGGCTCGACGTCTCGGCGTGCAGCGAGATGGCGGAGAAGGGGACGCGGTCGCCGTCGAAGCGGCCGACGAGCTCGGCGGTGAGGTGCTGCGCCTCCGCCGCGGAGCCGCCGTTGCCCGCGGCGAGCAGGCGCGCGCCGGAGTGCAGGCGGTCGGCGATCTCGACGCCCCAGGCGGCGATCCTGTCGGAGTGGCGCTCCAGCTGCGCGACCGCGTCGAGCGCGCGCGCCACGTGGTCGTCGACGAGGCGCCGGGCGGCGTCGGCCGGGGTGTCCAGAACGGTGTCGATGGTCGCGGTGTCGATGGTCATCGTCGCGGAGCCGCCTTCCGGGTGGTGGGGGATGAGGGTGCGCTCGTGGCGCCGGTGAGGAGCGACTCGTCGCCGAGGCCGGCGAGGGTCGTGACGTAGGCGCGCTCGGTGTCGGCGGCGACGCGGTCCCAGGAGTAGCGGGACTCGACGCGCTCGCGGCCGGCGGCCCCGTAGGCGCGGGCGCGGTCGGGGTCCTCCAGCAGCGAGCCGAGGGCGGCGGCCAGGGCGACCGGGTCGCGCGGAGGCACGTGGACCCCGGTGACGTCCTCGACCACGGTGTCGATCAGGCCGCCCACGGAGGAGGCGACGACCGGCACGCCGCAGGCCATCGCCTCGAGCGGAGTGATGCCGAACGGCTCGTACCAGGGCGCGCAGACCACGACGTCGGCCGAGCGGAGCATCGCGGGCATCTCGGTCTGCGAGAGCTGGCCGACGAAGTCGACACGGTCCGCGACGCCGAGGCTCTCGGCCACGCCGTGCAGCCGCTGGTACTCGGGGTCCGCCGTCAGCGCGTCGCCGGAGCCGGAGCCCCCGACCACGACGAGCTCGGCGTCGTGGCCGGCCGCGACCAGGTGCGCGAGCGCGTCGATCGCGATGCCCATGCCCTTGCGCGGCACCAGGCGTCCGATGGTCATCAGCCGCGAGCGCTCGCTGCGGGGCGCGACCGGGCCCTCGACCGAGAACCGGTCGATGTCGACTCCGCAGGGCACCACCGAGATGCGCGAGGTCGGCACGCCGAGCCCCTTGAGCTCGAAGGCCTCGTCCGAGCAGGTGGCGACGACGCCGTCGGCCTTCTGGCCCACTCCGGGCTCGAGCCAGGCGCGCTCCTCGGGGCTGGTGTCGAGCGCGCCCTGCTGGCGGCGCTTGACCACGCCCAGCGCGTGGAAGGTGTGGAGGACGGGCACGCGCCGCCCGGTGGCGCGCTCCACCCGCTCGGAGGCGTCGAGCGCGGCGACCCCGGACATCCAGAAGTGGCTGTGCACGAGGTCCGGCCGCTCCTGCAGCCACTCCTCGGCGAGGTCGACGGCGAAGTCGCCCATGAAGGGCAGCAGCTCGTCCTTGGACACCCGGCGCGGCGGTCCGGCGTCGATGTGCACGACCTCGACTCCCGAGGTGAAGGGCACGCGCCGGGGGAGGGAGGGGTCGTCGCGGCGGGTGTAGACGACGACGCGGTGGCCGCGGCGGGCGAGCGCGTCGGCGAGCGCCGCCACGTGGACGTTCTGGCCGCCGGCGTCGACGCCGCCGAGGGTCGCCAGCGGGCTCGCGTGCTCCGAGACCATGGCGATCGTCAGCGCGGGCGCGGCGGAGAGGTGCTGCTTCATCGGGTGCTCCCTTCCAGAGCGGGCTCCGGCGACCGGCGTCCGGGGAGGTCGGCGAGGACCTCGTCCCAGTCGCGGTGGAACCGGGCGAGGCCGTAGCGCGCGAGCGCGGCCTCGCGGGCGACGGCGCCGGCGCGGGCGGCGCGGTCCGGGTCCTCGACGAGCGCCCGGGCCGAGGCGACGAGGGCGTCGAGGTCGTTCGAGACCGCTCCGGCCTCGGGCGGGACGGCGCGCCCCGCCTCCGTCACGTCGAGCGCGACGACGGGCATCCCGAGGTGCATCGCCTCCAGCAGCGCGAGGCCGAGGGAGGTCCAGCGGAACGGGTGCAGGTAGACCCGGCGGCGGGCCAGGGCCGCGTGCATCGCCTGCGTGCGGACGTCGCCGAGGACCGTCACGTCCTCCAGGCCCGGCAGCTCGGCGAGCCGGTCGGTCTTCATCCCGAAGACGTCCAGCGGAGCGACGGCGCCGAAGCGGGGGAGCAGGTCGGTCCCGGCGACCCGGCCCCGGCGGACGGGCTCGTTGACGACCACGCCGAAGTGCGGCAGCTCGCCGGTGTAGAGGGGACCCGGGTCGTGGATCCCGTGCTCGATCACCGTCGTCCGCGTCGATCCGGTGTCCCACATCAGGGCGTTGAAGTGGGTGACGTGGACGATCAGCAGGTCGTCGCGGTCGGCGAGCGGGTGGCGGTTGTCCGGCACGTCCCCGCGGGGGGTGTTGTGCTCCACGTAGACGGCGGGCACGTCGCGGCCGAGGCGTCGCCCGAGCAGGCGCTCGGCCTCGGCGAGCTCCTCGGGCCTCTGGAGGAGGACCGCGTCGACGTCGGCGTCGTGCAGCTCCTCGGGGGCGATCTCGACGGCGCTCGGCCAGTCGCGGCCGCCGGTGCCCAGGCCCCAGCCGTCGCGGGCCGGAGTCGTGGGGAGCAGGTAGGTGTGGGCGCCGCGGACGAAGGCGTCCGCCCAGCCGCCGTGCACGTGCCAGAGCAGGATCCTCATGCGATGGCCTCTCTCGGGGAAGTCGTGGGTCGGAGTCGGAGGGCGGCGGCGACCGCCTCCTCGGCGCTCACCCCCGCGAGGCACGGATGGCCGGGGACGGGGCACACGCGGGCGCGCGAGCCGGCGCAGGGCGCCTCCTGGTCGCCGAGCAGCGCGACCGGGACGCCGTAGGGCGCCCAGCGCACGGCCGGGACGACCGGCGCGAAGAGGCTCACCACGGGGGTGCCGACCGCGGCGGCGAGGTGCGCGGGGCCGGTGTTGCCGCAGATCACGACGTCGGCGCCGGCCAGCACCTCGGCGGCGTCGGCGAAGTCGGTGGCCCCGCCGAGGTCGATGCCGCGGGTGCCCGCGACCTCGGCCGTGAGGGAGCGCTCGCCCGGTCCGCCGGTGACGACGACGGCGAGGCCCGCGTCCGCCAGCAGCTCGACGGCGCGGGCCGCGTTCGCCGCCGGCCAGGCGCGGGCGGGGACGGCTGCCCCGGGGTGCACGACGGCGTAGGGGCCGATCCCCTCGAGAGCGGCGGGCAGCACGCCCTCGCGGCGCACGCGGAGCCGTCCGTCGTCGCCGGCGGGCAGCGCGAAGCCGGCCGCCGCCGCGATCGCGAGCGCGCGCTCCGGCTCCGGCTGGTCCTCCTCGAGGGTCTCGCCCGGGACGAGCCGCACATCGAGCAGGGCGCCCGCGAAGTCGACCGAGGCGCCCGTGATGCGGGCGACACCGGCGAGGCGGAGCAGCAGGGCCAGCGGCAGCGGCGACTGGTGGAAGGAGGTGAGGATCACGGCCTCGTCCGGCGCGAACTCCTCGACGATCGCGCGCAGCTCGTCGACGAGCTCGGCGTCGACGGGGCGGGAGGCGTCGCCGATCCACGGGCACCACCAGGTGCGGACGGAGGAGGGACCCGGCAGCAGCGCGGCCGCGGGCGCTCCCTGCGGACCGCTCAGCAGCAGCACCTCGGCGTCGGCCGCGATCGCGCGGACGGCGGGTCCGCACAGCAGGACGTCTCCCGCGCTGTCCAGGCGGGCGACGAGCACGCGGCGCTTCACTCGGCGTCCTCGTCGGGCTGCATCGCGAGCAGCAGCTCGACCGCCTCGAGGAGCGTCGCCGCCTGCAGCGGAGCGGCGTCCACCTCCTCGGCGCGGGTGATCGGAGTCGGCACCAGCACTCCACGGGCGCCGGCCGCGGCGGCGGCGCCGACGTCGGCCCCGATGTCGCCGATCACGGCGAGGGATCGGGCCGACAGTCCCAGCTGCTCGGCGGCGCCGAGCACCATGCCGGGCCGGGGCTTCCGGCAGGAGCAGCCGTCCTCCGGGCCGTGGGGGCAGAGCATCCACACGTCGAATCCGCCGAAGAGCTCGTCTACGCGCCGGTTCACCGCGTCGGCCTGGCCGCGGTCGATGATCCCGCGGGCGATCCCGGACTGGTTGGTGACCACGCCCACGGCCAGCCCCGCCTCGCGCGCCCGCTCGACCGCGGCGAGGGCGGTGGGCATCGGGGAGACCTGCGCCGGGTCGCCGTTGTAGGGCACGTCGACCACGAGCGTCGCATCGCGGTCGAAGAGGATCCCCCGCAGGCGCGGGGCCCTCGCGCGCTCGTCGGCGCTCCGGGAGGAGGAGTCGTTCACCTTCTCCTCGTACCCCTCGACTGGGGATGTAAACCCCCTTCCGGAGAAGTCGGTCCCTCCGGGCGCGTCGCTCGCATCTGCGGGCGGCGCGTCTGAGGTGCGCGCAGCGGGGTACGGGGACTCCGACAGGAAGGAGGCGCCGTGCGCGCTCTCACCGCCCCGGACGGGACTCCGGAGATCCTCGCGCTGCGCGCCCTCAAGCTCGGCGACCTGCTCGTCGCCGTCCCGGCGCTCAAGGCCCTGCGCCGCGGCTTCCCGGACCACCGGCTGATCATGGCGACCACGCCCTGGCTCGAGCCGATCGTCGACCTGGTCGAGGGACTGGACGCGCTCGTGCCCACCCTCCGCGGACTCGACGACCCGCTGCCGATGGCCGCCGGCCGGGTCGAGCTCGGCGTGAACCTCCACGGCAACGGCCCGGAGTCGCGGCTGCGGCTGCGCGAGATCGCGCCCGAGCGCACGCTCGAGTTCCGCGTCCCGGCGCTGGACCCGGGCGCGGGCCCGGAGGACCCGCGGCCGCTCTGGATCGACGGCGAGCTCGAGCGCGCCCGCTGGGCCCGCCTGGTGAACTCGATCGGTCTCGACGCCGACCCCGAGGACGTCGCGATCGCCG
The DNA here is from genome assembly GCF_002930975.1 of Rathayibacter sp. AY1A3. Taxonomy (NCBI): domain Bacteria; kingdom Bacillati; phylum Actinomycetota; class Actinomycetes; order Micrococcales; family Microbacteriaceae; genus Rathayibacter; species Rathayibacter sp. AY1A3. The sequence continues at coordinate 109,878 of NZ_PSTO01000005.1, forward strand.
TCCCGGAGGAGCCCGCCTCGGCCCCCGGAGCCGCCGTCGTGCACATCGGGGCCTTCTACGGCTCTCGCGAGTGGCCGGAGGAGCGCTTCGCCGCGGTGGCGCGCGCCCTCACCGCCGAGGGGCACCGCGTCGTCTACACCGGGGGCGCGAACGAGGCCGACCGCGCCCGCCGCGTCGCCGAGCTCGCCGGCACGGGCGAGGTGCTGGCGGGGGAGCTCGCGCTCAGCGGGTTCGCCGCGGTCGTCGCGGCCGCCGAGGTCGTGGTGACCGTCGATACCGGAGCCGCGCACCTCGCCTCCGCGTACGGCGTCCCCTCGGTCGTGATCTTCGGTCCGGCGCCGCCCGAGGCCTGGGGCCCTCCGGCCTCGGGGCCGCACGTCGTGCTGACCGACGCCTCCCTCCGCCGCGGAGACGTCTTCTCCGCCGAGCCGGACCCGGCGCTGCTCGCGGTCCAGGTCGACGACGTCCTCGCCGCCCTCGCGTCGCTCCCGTCGCGTGCCGAGGCCCACCTCAGGCGGACTTCAGCCGCGACGCCGGTCGGACCGGAGTGACCGTGGCCACGCGGGCCCGGGGAGCGCGCGGCTGATGGCTGCGCGAGGGGGCGCCGAGCCTGTCGGCGAGCTGCGCGAGGATCCGCCGCTGCAGGCGCGAGACCTGCATCTGCGTCGTTCCCAGCGCGTCGGCGATCTGCTGCTGGGTCCGCTCCTCGACGAAGCGCATCCGCAGGAGCTCGCGCTGGCCCTCCTCGAGCTCGGCGAGGGCCTCGGCGAGCCCGTGCCGCCGGTCGATCTCGAGCAGCCGCTCGTCCTCGCCGCCGAGGGTGTCGCCCAGGCCGACGCCCCCCTCGCCCACGGTCTCGTCGAGGGAGAGCGGATGCCCCGCGAGGCGCGCGTCGGCCACCTCCGCCGCGTCCACTCCGAGGCGGCGGGCGATCTCCTGGTCGGTGGGGTGACGGCCGAGCTCCTGCGCGAGCTCGTCGGCGACGACGGCGGAGCGGCGGTGCAGCTCCTGCACGCCGCGCGGCGGCCGGATCATCCAGCCGAGGTCGCGGAGGTGGCGCTTGAGCTCGCCGGTGATCGTGGGGACGGCGAACGCGGCGAAGCTGTCGCCGCGCTCGGGAGTGAAGCGGCGGGCGGCCTTCACGAGGCCCACGTAGGCGACCTGGCGCAGATCCGCCCAGTCGCCTCCGCTCCGGGAGACCCGGCGGGCCATGGCCTCGGCCAGGCCCAGGTGGTCGAGCACGATGCGCTCGCGGATGCGCGCGCCCTCGGCGGCCTCCGCGCTCACAGCCGCCTGGAAGAGCGAGAGCGTGCGGGCGTCCTTCTCCTCCCGCGCCGCCTCGGTGAGGGCGCTCGGGCGGTCGGTGCGGGGGTCGAGATCGATCGTGCTCATCAGTGCTCCTTCCGGGCACGCTCACGCGGAGGCCCGGCGCGGCCTGCGGTGCGGCGCTCGGGCCCTCTCGACGAGAGGCCCGAGGTCAGCGCACCACTGCTCCTGCTCGCTCGGGGAGTCCGTTGACTCGGAGCAGTGCTGTCCGGTAGAAGCAGTCGCCGCGAGGCGCGCACCGTGCCCGGGGCGGAGGGGCCACGGCCCCCGCGATCCCGGGCGCCGCACCGGCTCCCGCCGGTAGGATCGGCCTCGTATGTCTGAGCTCACCCCGCCCCTGGAAAGCGCGCCGGACGCGCACCCGTTCACGACCGCGACCGGGAGCGACGTCCGCGTCCGCTTCTGCCCCTCGCCGACCGGGACCCCGCACGTCGGCCTCATCCGCACCGCCCTGTTCAACTGGGCGTACGCGCGCCACACCGGCGGCACGTTCGTCTTCCGCATCGAGGACACGGACGCCGCCCGCGACAGCGAGGAGAGCGTCGAGCAGATCCTCGACGCGCTGCGCTGGCTGAAGCTCGACTGGGACGAGGGCGTCGGAGTCGGCGGCCCGCACGGCCCCTACCGGCAGTCCGAGCGCACCGATGTCTACCTCGACGTGATCGCGCGCCTGACGGCCTCGGGGCACCTCTACGAGAGCTACTCCACGGCCGAGGAGATCGACGCGCGCAACGAGGTGGCCGGCCGCGCGAAGCAGCACGGGTACGACAACCACGACCGCGACCTCACCGAGGAGGAGCGCGCCGCCTTCCGCGCCGAGGGCCGCGCCCCGGCGCTGCGCCTGCGCGTGCCGGACGCCGACCTGTCCTTCGACGACCTGGTCCGCGGCCCGATCACGTTCCCCGCCGGCTCCTTCAGCGACTTCGTCGTGGTGCGCCCCAACGGCCAGCCGCTCTACACGCTGGTGAACCCGGTCGACGACGCGATCATGCAGATCACCCACGTGCTGCGCGGCGAGGACATCCTGCCCTCGACCGCCCGGCAGATCGCGCTGTACCACGCGCTGATCGACATCGGAGTGACGACCTTCGTCCCGCGCTTCGGGCACCTCCCGTACGTGATGGGCGACGGCAGCAAGAAGCTCTCCAAGCGCGACCCGTCCTCGAACCTCTTCCACCACCGCGACCGCGGCTTCATCCCGGAGGGCCTGGTCAACTACCTCGCCCTGCTCGGCTGGTCGCTCACGCACGACCGCGACGTCTTCTCGATCGACGAGATGGTCGCCGCCTTCGACGTCGCCGACGTGAACCCCAATCCGGCCCGCTTCGACCTCAAGAAGGCCGAGTCGATCAACGGCGACCACATCCGCCTCCTGGCCGTCGACGACTTCACCGAGCGGACGATCCCGTATCTCGTGGCGGCCGGAGTGCTCGCGGGCGAGCCGGCCGCCGAGCAGCGCGCCGTGCTCGACGCCGCCGCGCCCCTCGTGCAGGAGCGGATCGGCCTGCTCGGGGAGGCCCCCGGCATGCTCGGGTTCCTCTTCACCGCGTCCGACGCGCTCGAGTACGACGAGGACGCGCTGAAGGGCCTGCCCGCGAACGCCGGCGAGGTGCTCGCCGCCTCGATCGGGGCCCTCGAGCTCGTCCCCGCGTCCGAGTGGCTGACGGCCTCGATCCAGGAGGCGCTCGCCTCCGCGCTGATCGAGGGCCTCGGCCTCAAGCCCCGCATCGCCTACGGGCCGCTGCGCACCGCGGTCTCCGGGCGCCGCGTCTCGCCGCCGCTGTTCGAGTCCATGGAGATCCTCGGCAAGCAGGAGTCGATCGCCCGCCTCGACCGCCTGGGCGCTCACCTCGGCGCCTCCCGGCAGGCCTGACCGTGGCGGAGACGGTCGGCGGACGCTACGACGTCGTCGTGATCGGCGGGGGCCCCGCCGGGCTCTCGACCGCGCTCAACCTCGTCCGGGCGCGCCGCAGCGTGCTGCTGCTCGACAGCAACCGCCCGCGGAACGCCGCGACCCTGCACTCGCACGGGTTCCTCACCCGCGACGGCATCTCGCCGCTCGAGCTGCGCCGCCTCGGCCGCGAGGAGTTCGAGCGCTACGAGGCCGCCGAGGTGCACAACGCCCTGGTGACCTCGGTCGAGCGCTCCGGCGGCGAGTTCGTCGTCGGCGCCCGGGGCGTGCGCGGCAGCGCCGACCGCTCCGTCGTCGCCACCGCCGTCGTGGTCGCCGCGGGGCTCCTCGAGACGCCGCCCGCGCTCCCGAGCCTGCGTGCCTACTACGGCACCGCCGTGCACAGCTGCATGGAGTGCGACGGCTACGAGAAGGCGGGGGAGGCGCTCGCCCTGATCGGCGAGACCGACGACCTCGCGGAGCGGGCCATGCTCCTCTCGCAGTGGTCGACCGACCTGATCGTCTTCACCAACGGCGTCGGGACGGTGAGCGACGCCGACGAGTCGCTGCTCGCCTCCATCGGCATCCGGGTCGACCGGCGCCCGGTCGCCGACCTCGCCGGGGAGCGCGCCGAGATGACCGGCGTCCGCCTCGTCGACGGCGACGTCGTCCCGCGCACCGGGGCGTTCGTCCGCCCCGTCTGGACGCCCGCGCTGGACTACCTGGACGCGGCCGGCCCCGACCGCGACGCCGACGGCTTCCTCCGCGTCGACGCCGGCGGCCGCACGTCCGTCCCCGGCCTCTACGCCGCCGGCGAGGTCACCCCGCCCGGCCCGCAGCAGCTGATCGTGGCCGCCGGATCGGGCGCCCAGGTCGCCTCCGCGATCAACCGCGACCTCGTCCGCGCCCGCCTCGGCGAGGCCGCCCCGAAGTCCGAGGGCAGCGTCGTCCGCGGCTCGATTTGAGCGGGATGCCCGCGTAGGGTACTGTCGTCTCTCGGCGCTCGGGTCTCGATCCGGTCGCCGCCTGGTCCCGGAATCACCTCCGGATGACCATTGGGGTATGGTGTAATTGGCAACACGGCTGATTCTGGTTCAGTTGTTCTTGGTTCGAGTCCAGGTACCCCAGCACTGATCTCCTCCGCGGCACTCCGCGCGACGCCCTCGTTCGTGGCGTCCTCCTCCGGGCCCGCCCCCTCGTGATCCGCTCTCGGCGGCGTCCGCAGTATCCCCCCTCCGGCCGACGCGGCCGTCCGAGGCGCTGTGACACGATGGAACCTGTACGTCTCTCAGGTACCCGCGTCGCGCGGGTCGGACGAAAGGTCGCCCGCCCATGGAACCGGATCTCCTCTGGATCGTCCTCGCCGGAGTCGCCGTCGGCGCACTCCTGCTGATCGCCCTCATCGGCTTCTTCCTCTTCCGCGCCTGGTACCAGGTGCCGCAGGCCGACGAGGCGATCGTGATCGTCGGGAAGAAGCAGAAGGGCGAGGACGGCCTCACCTCGAACATGACCGTCATCACCGGCGGCGGCGCGTTCGTGAACAAGCTGACCCAGCGGTCCGACCGCATCTCGCTGCGCTCCCGCCAGATCAAGATGGAGCCGGTCGCGCAGACCAAGAACGGCGTGACCATCCACCTCGCGGGCGTCGCCCTGGTCAAGATCGGGTCCACGGCCGACCAGGTCCGCGCCGCCGCCGAGCGCTTCGCGTCGCAGGACCAGTCCATCGACGTCTTCACGACCGAGCAGCTCGAGGGCGCCCTCCGCGGCGTCGTCGCGAAGCTCAGCGTCGAGGAGGTCATGCAGGACCGGCAGAAGCTGGGAGACGAGATCGCCGAGGGCATCAAGGGCGACCTGCTCGCCCAGGGCCTCGTCCTCGACTCCTTCGCCATCCAGGGCGTCACCGACCGCAACGGCTACATCGAGGCGCTCGGAGCGCAGGAGATCGAGCGCGTCCGCCGCGAGGCCGACGTCGCGCGGATCAACGCGGCCCGCGAGGTCAAGGCTCGCCAGCTGGCCACGGACGAGGCGAACCTGATCGAGCAGACCGCCTACGACAAGAACACCGCCGCCGCGAAGTCCGAGGTCGGCCGCGCCAACGCCGAGGCCGAGCAGGCCGAGAACCTGGCCCGCGCCGAGCGCGAGCAGGCCGTCCTCGTGCAGCGCGCCGAGAACCGGCAGGCCGAGCTCGACGCCGACGTCAAGCGCGTCGCGGACGCCGAGAAGTACCGCCGTCAGACCGAGGCCGACGCCGACGCCTACGGACGCGAGAAGAAGGCCGAGACGGACCGCCAGGTCGCGCAGCAGGTCTCGGACGCCGAGGCGTACGCCGTCCAGCGCCAGGCGGAGGCGCGCCAGGCGTCCGCAGCCGCCGAGGCCGCCGCCGTGAGCGCCCGCGCCGAGGCGGAGGCCCACGCACTGCGGGCCAAGGCGGGCGCCGAGGCCGAGGCGCTGCGCGCGAACGCGACCGCCGAGGCGGAGGCCATCCGTGCGAAGGGCGAGGCGAGCGCGGCGGCCATCGCGGCCGAGGCGGAGGCGCTCCGCGAGAACCAGGAGGCGATCCTGGGTCGCGAGCTCATCGGGCAGCTGCCCTCGCTCATGGCCGAGTTCGCGAAGGGCTACCAGAACGTCGGCTCGGTGACGCTGATCGGCGGCGACACGGCCGGCACCCACATCGCGCGCGAGCAGGCGGCGGGTCTCGCCGCGACGTTCGACAGCGTCAGGTCGGCGACCGGCGTCGACCTCGGCGCGATCCTCCAGGGCCAGGCCTTCGGCCGGGGGATGGCGACCGGCGGCACCGTCGTTCCGACCGGCGCGTCGGTGGCGACGGGATCGGGTGACGCCCCGCGTCCGTCCGGCACCGGCGATCCGACCGCCGTCGCCTCCACGAGCTGACCGCAGGGTCCCGCTGATCCCCGGCGGTTCCACCACTGCCGCCGCCGTGCTCGTCGGTGGGCGCCCGTCGGCGTCCGCCCTCGAGCACGGCGTGCGGCGTTCTGCGCGACCGGGTCGTGCCCCTGCCCGGCGTCGAGCGGCCCCGCTCAGACCAGCGGCTTGCGCATCTGCAGGGACGTCGTCTCGTAGCCGAGCGACTCGTACAGAGCCCGCGCGGCGGTGTTGAAGCCGAACACGTTCAGCGCGAGGGCGGAGCCGCCCTGGGAGCGGACGTGCGACTCCGCGAGCAGCATCGCCGCCCGGCCGAGGCCGCGGCCGCGCTCGGCGGCGTCGATCTGCACGTCCCAGACGTACCCGACGCCCTCGAGTCCGCTCGGGTGCGGGCCGAGCCAGAGCGACCCGACCGCGCGGCCGTCCTCGGAGACGAGGAGCACGTCGTGCCCGGCGGCGGGGGAGCCGCCCGGGAAGTACTTCTCGTACGAGGCGTCGGCGTTGCGGGTCGCGGCCGCCTCGTCGTCGCCCGCCCGCATCCGGTCCTCGATGTACGCCGAGCGCTGCCCCCGCATCCAGATGGCGAGAGCAGCGGGGGGCATCGGCTCGAGCGTGACGGTCATCCCCTCACGATCCCACCCCTCGCCCGCCTCCCGCGATCGATCCGTCGCGAACGGCCCGCACGGGATCCGCGGACGGGCCGCTCGCGACGGATCGCCGCCGGCCCGGATCAGTCCGGGGTCCGCTCCGCGTGCTTCCGCTTCCCCAGGCGGGTGGCGAGGAACAGCAGCGTCCCCACGACCACGTAGCCCGCTGTCGCCAGCCAGACCACGCCCGTCTGCTGCGTCAGCAGCACCACGCTCGCGATGGTCGCGAGCACCGGCACCACGCGCGGCACGGAGTAGTGGGCGTGGTCGACGCGGTCCTTCTTCAGCACCAGCACCGAGACGTTCGCCGCGATGAACACCAGCAGGAGCAGCAGCACCGTCGTCTCGGCGAGGGTGCCGACGTCGCCGATGAGGCTGAGCAGCATCGTCACTCCGCCGACGACCACGATCGACACCCACGGCGTGCGGCGGCCCGGCAGCACCTTCCCGAAGGCGCTCGGCAGCAGCCCGGAGGTGGCGAGCCCGAAGCCGACCCGCGACGCCATCACCATGAACAGCAGAGCGCCGTTCGCGATGGCGACGAGCGCGATCAGGCCGAACAGCCACGGCGGCACCGCCACTCCGCTCGCCGCGACCACGTCCAGCAGGGGACCGCTGGAGGCCGCGAGCTCGTCGTTCGGCAGCACGATCACGGCGCCGAGCGCGATCAGGAGGTAGACCACGGCGGCGGTGATCAGCGCACCGAAGAGGGCCCGCGGGTAGACCTTCGAAGGGTTCCGCACCTCCTCGGCCATGTTCGCCGCGGCCTCGAAGCCGAGGAACGAGAAGAAGGCGACGATCGAGGCGGCGAACGCCCCCTGCAGCGGAGCGACGTCGGGGTTGAACTCGAGCACGCGGGAGGCGTCGCCGTCGCCGGAGCCGAAGAAGACCGCGGCGCAGACGATGACGATGACCAGTCCGCTCACCTCGATCACCGAGGCGACCAGGTTCGCGGTCAGCGACTCCTTCACCCCGCGCAGGTTCACCAGGGTGAGGATCGCGATGAAGACGATCGCGGTCGGGATCGGCGGCACGTCCAGCAGAGCCCCGAGGTAGTCGCCCGCGAACGCGTTCGCCAGGGAGGCCGCCGTCGTGATGCCGGACGCCATCATCAGGAAGCCGATCAGGAACGAGAGGTACGGCTTCCCGAACGCGCGGTCCACGTAGCGCGCCGCCCCTCCGGCGTGCGGGTACTTGGTGATCAGCTCGGCGTACGTGCCCGCGGTGAGCAGGGCGACGACCAGCGCGATCAGCAGCGGCAGCCAGATCACGCCGCCCACGTCCTCGGCCATCGTGCCGACCAGGGTGTAGATGCCGGCGCCGAGCGTGTCGCCCACGATGAAGGCGAACAGCAGCGGCCCGGTGATCACCCGCTTGAGCGACGCCTTCCCGGAAGCGGTCTCGGCGGTGTCCGTCGTGTCGGTCATCCGGACACTCCACCGAAGCGAGGGGTCCGAGCGCAAGCCTCGCCGCCCGATCGCTGCGAGATTTCTCATCATCGCGGCCCGTGTGGCAGGGGCCCGGGCGGCGAGGCCTCCCACAGCGCGCTGATCCCGGGACTCGGGCGATCGGCCGCACCAGAGGGAGCGGACCCGGTGCGCACAGGGTGAACAGGGGGCGACCGCGCGTGCCGCCGCGCGCCCGCACTGGGTAGGCTGGAGCGCTTCGTCGTGAGTGGAGCGGTCGCGGAGGAATCATGGGCAAGAAGCGCAACCAGGGACGATCCGGAGGCGGTCAGGGCGGGTCCGGCGGTCAGGGCGGCGGCCGCACGGCCGAGACCGCGCTGATGGTGCGGTTCCGCAGCTGGTACCGCTCGCACCTCGCCGAGGTGGGCATGCAGCACGAGCACCTCGAGGCCGACGAGGCCGTCGAGGTGCTGACCGACCTCTTCGCGATGACCCGCGACCTGCGCCCGCGCGGCTCCTTCGCCCAGCCCGACGCCGAGCTGCTCGAGGCCGTCTTCGACCAGATCGAGGCCGACCTGTCGGGGGAGGAGAGCGAGGCCGACCTCGACGACACCCTCTTCACCGTCGCCGAGGTCGTCGAGCACTTCCTCGACTTCCTCACCGACGAGGACCTCTGGACCGGCACCGACGAGGAGCTGGACGAGTGCCAGGCCGTCCTCGACGAGGTCCTCGACCTCGCCGGCTCCTTCGTGGAGGCCGTGCTCGACGACCTCGCCGAGCTCGACGAGGTCCCGGCCGAGGAGCAGCTCTCCGCCGTGCGCGCCACCGCTCTCGTGCACGCCGCCGACGTCGTGGTCGAGCACCTCGCCGCCGACGACGGCGCGACCCTCACCGAGCGCGCCGCCCGCGAGATCGCGGTCGAGGCGGGCATCTCCTCCGCGGGATCCACCCCGAGCGACGACTCCGTCCGCATCCCGGTCTCGGCCTGGTGGGACGCGCTGGTCGGCTCCGCGGTGCTCGAGCAGGAGGGATCCGCCGCAGGTCTCGGCGAGGCCGCCGTGCTCTGGCGCAGCTCCGACGCGCACGAGGCCGCCGCCGAGCGCATCGCCTACGTCGCCCGCTTCCTCGAGCAGTGGATCCTCAGCGCCCAGACCGCGCTGGCGGCCGCCGACACCGAGGACGGCGCCTTCTCTCCGCAGGAGCGCGCGGTCACCACCACCGACGCCGTGCTGGTCCGCATCGCGGTAGCCTGCCAGGCCGAGATCCACCCGGGCCTGGTCGTCGGCGAGCTGGTCGACGAGCTGGCAGCCGACTCCGGAGTCTCGCTCGACGAGGCCCTCGACGAGCGCGAGCGCATGGTCGGCACGGCCGAGCGGATGCTCGACGACACCGCCGAGCTCGGGCTGCTGCTGCACTCGCCCGAGTTCGGCTACGCGGTGCAGGAGGGCCTGGCGCCCGTCCTCGCCTCCGTCGTCCGCGCGACGGTCGTCCTCCTCGGAGAGCGCGAGGCCACCCGCCTCGAGATCCTCGACGAGGCGACCCAGGACACGGCGACGGCCTACGCGCTCCACGTCGCCCTGCTCGGGACCAAGCCCGTCGTCTGGCGGCGCCTCGAGCTCTCCTCCGAGTCGTCGCTGCGCGATCTGCACCTCGCGCTCCAGCTCTCGCTGGGCTGGACCGACGCACAGCCGCACTACTTCAGCGTGGGCGTGCCCGATGAGGAGCAGGCTCCGATCGGCTCGCCGTCCGACGCGGAGGAGTTCGGCGCCGACCTCGTGGACGAGGCGGGCGTCGCGCTCGCCGAGGTGCTCGAGCAGGAGCAGGACGAGCTCTTCTACGTCTACGACCTCGAGGACGAGTGGCGCCACGTGATCCGCCTGGAGTCGATCGCGCCGCTGTCGTCGGCTCTGCCGCGCTGCACGGGCGCGCGCGGCGCGGCTCCGCTCGACGTGCCGGGAGGCCCCGCGGCCTGGGCCGACACGGTGCGGGCGGCGACCGACCCGTCCTCGGCCGACCACGCGGAGGCGCTCGAGGCTCTCGGCCTCGCCGCCGGAGCCTCGTTCGATCCGGCCGCGGTCGACGTCGACGGCATCAACCGCTCGCTCGGACTCCTGCGCTCCGCGGTCTGACGCCCCGCCGGAGGGCATCACCGGAGGAGGCCCCCGCTCCCGCTCACCCCGGGCGGCGGGGGCCTCCTCCGGTGCGGGGCGTCACGGGGTGAGCAGCAGCTTGCCGATGTGGCCGGAGGAGCGCATCACGTCGTGCGCCCGCTCGGCCTCGGCGAGCGGGACCACCTCGTCCACCACCGGTCGCACCGTCCCGGCGGCGACCAGCGGCCAGACCTCCGCGCGCACCTGCGCGACGATCGCGCGCCGCTCCTCCAGGGGCCGGGCGCGGAGGGTCGTGGCGTGCACCGCCCCGCGCTTGCGCATCAGCACCCCGAGGTCGAGCGAGCCCAGCGCACCGGACTGGTTGCCGATGAACACCACGCGCCCGCCCACGGCCAGCGCCTCCAGGTCTCGGGCCAGGTAGTCGCCGCCGACGGGGTCGAGGATCACGTCGACGCCGCGCCCGCCGGTCGCCTCGCGGATCCGCTCGACGAAGTCCTCCTCGCGGTAGTCGATCAGGACGTCGGCGCCGAGCGCGCGGCACGCCTCGAGCTTGCGGGCGCTGCCGGCCGTGACGGCGACGCGGGCGCCGAGGGCGGCGGCGATCTGGATGCCCGTGGTCCCGATCCCGCTCCCGCCTCCGTGGAGGAGGACGGTGTCGCCGGATCCGAGCCCGGCCACCATTACGAGGTTCGACCAGACGGTGGACGTCGTCTCCGGGAGGGCGGCGGCCGAGACGAGGCCGACGCCGTCCGGCACCGGCAGCACCAGGCCCGCGTCGACCGCGACGTACTCGGCGTAGCCGCCGCCGGAGAGCAGCGCGCAGACCTCGTCGCCCTCCGAGAACCCGGTCGCGTCCTCGCCGAGCGCGACGACCGTGCCGGACACCTCCATCCCGAGGATCTCGGAGGCGCCGGGCGGCGGCGGGTAGACCCCTGCGCGCTGGCCGAGGTCGGCGCGGTTGACGCCGGCGGCCGCCACGCGGACGAGGACCTCGCCGGGTCCGGGGGAGGGCGTCGGCACCTCCTCCAGCACGAGTCGGGAGTCGGGGCCGGGGTTCTCGATGCGGATCGCCTGCATGAGGGGGATGCTACGCCGCGGGCCTCGGCGCTCGCGGTGCTCCCGTCCGGCGCGGGGCCGGCTCAGCGCTGCTCCGCCAGGAACGCCAGCACCGCGTCCTTGAAGCCCCGCGCGGGCACGGTGCTGGTGTGGTCGCGGCCGGGGACGCTCACGAACCGCGCCCCCGCCTCCGCCGCCAGCAGCTCACCGCCGGGAGCGATCGGATCCGCGCCGCCGGTCACGAGCAGCGTCGGCAGGTGGGGATGCCGCCCGTGCTCCGGGTGCGCCCCGCCGCGGACGCCGTCGGCCACCGCCACCAGTGCCGCGAGGTCGTTGCCCTGCACGCCCTCCGCCATGCCGATGAAGGCGCGGGTGAAGCCGTCGTCGATCTCGCCGCCGGAGGCGACGCGGGCCCGGGCCGCCTCCGCGTCGAAGGAGCGGAGGGGCTCGCCCACGGTCAGCCCGCCGAGGCTCAGCGATGCGAGCCGCTCCGGGTGCTCGAGCCCCAGCACCCAGCTCATCCGGGCCCCGAGGGAGTACCCGAGCACGTGGGGCGCGTCGAGGTCGTAGGAGTCGAGCACCCGCACCAGGTCGGCCACCATGGCGTCCACGCCGTAGGAGTCGGAGTGGTGCGGCTTCTCGCTCGCGCCGTGCCCGCGCTGGTCGAGCGCGACGACGCGGTACCCGGCCCGGTGCAGCGTCCGCAGCCAGCCCGACGTCTCCCAGTTGAGCACGGCGTGGGAGGCGAAGCCGTGCACGGCGAGGACGGTCGGGGCGCTCTCCTCGCCGACGGAGTAGGTGGCCAGCCGCACTCCGTCGTCGGCCACGACGTACACGGGCGGAGGGAAGGCGATCACTCCACCACCCTGCCCGCCGCCGCGACGTGGAGGGGGCACCGGGCCGCGGACACGCCGGGCGGAGTCCCGGGAGCGGGGAGCCGTGCGGACCGGGGTGCCCCGACGGTCAGCGCGGCGGACGGGTGGAGCGGGCGAAGGGCACGGCGATCCAGAGGCGCACGGTGCGTCCCCGGCCGGACCGGATCCCGAGGACGACGCACAGCACGAGGTTGAGCACGGCCAGCGCGAGGATCGCCGAGATCGTCGCGAGCGGCCAGTCGGCGCCGAGCGAGTCGCGCACCGACACCAGCGCGAGGTGCAGCGGGACCAGCATCAGCTGGAGTGCGAGGTAGGTGAGCTGCCAGTTGACGGCGACCAGGCCGTTCCGGTCGCTGAGGGTGCCGATCCGCCGCCGCGACCCCCACACCATCACGGTCGCCGTGAGGGAGATCACAGGGGAGATCACCACGAAGCCGGCGAGCGCCGAGAGCCCGGCGAACCAGACGGCACGGGCGCCCTTGCGGTCCCGGGTGCGGTGCCGCAGCTCGTCGTCGTCCATCGCCGCCTCCTCGCGCCGGGACCAGTCTCGCACCCGCCCCCGCGTCGAGGCGGGGGATCGCCCCCGAGTTCCGGGGGTTCCCCGGATGGGGCGGGTCCGGGCGCGTCCGTAGCGTGGAGGCATCGCCGGAGCACACCGGCAGCACCGCCGGCCCGCCCGGCGGCACCGCATCCCGCCGGGCGACCGGCACCCGAGAAGGAGCACACCGTGACCACCGACGACCGCACCGCCCGCCTCTCCACCCCCGCCGACGAGCAGCCGACCGTGGACCTGGGCGCGACCGCCGTCCTCACCGAGGAGCGGCCGTCCACCGGGGAGCGCCCCGCCGCCGAGGAGCCCGCCTCCTCGCAGCAGGCCCGCGCCCCCTACGGCACCCCCGCCGTCCCGCCCGCGGCGCTCGCCCCGGCGCCCTCGACCCCGTTCTCGCTCACCAGCCTGATCCTCGGCGTCACCTCCGTCTTCTTCGGACTGACCGTGATCGCTCCGGCCGCGGGCCTCGTCTTCGGCATCCTGGGCCTGCGGAGGGAGCCGACCGGCCGCACGCTCTCGATCTGGGGCATCGTGCTGAACTCCGTCATGCTCGGCCTCGTCCTGCTCTTCGCGATCGCCGTGCTCGTCGTGGTCGTGCTCGTGCCGCTCGCGGCCCTCGCGTCGGGCAGCGACTACCGCTGATCCGCCGCTTCCCGCGTCCCGCGCCTCCTGTCCGCTCCGGCGGCGGGAGGCGCGGTCGTTCCGCGCCCGCCGAGCGGACGCTCCGCGCCCGCGTCCGCCGCCGCCCCGTGCCCCGGGGATAGGCTGGCCGCGCAGTTCGCGAGCCCCCTGCACCCTCCGGGGCCGCACGACGACAGCAACGGAGCTGGACGTGACCCTCGCACCGAGCACCCTCCCCGACCGCGACCCGGAAGGCAGAGCCCTGGACGACACCGAGACCCCCGCCACGCGCACCGAGAGCGACTCCCTCGGCTCGATGGAGATCCCCGCCGAGGCCTACTGGGGCATCCACACGGCGCGGGCCCTCGACAACTTCCCGATCTCGAAGCGCCCCATCTCGATCTACCCCGATCTCGTCCGGTCCCTCGCCACGGTCAAGCTCGCGGCCGCCCGGGCGAACACCGAGCTCGGCAGCCTCGCCCCCGCCAAGGCCGAGCTGATCGAGACCGCGTGCCGCCGCATCATCGACGGCGAGTTCCACGACCAGTTCGTGGTCGGGGTGATCCAGGGCGGCGCCGGCACCTCGACGAACATGAACGCGAACGAGGTCGTCGCCAACGTCGCACTCGAGATCGGCGGCTTCGAGCGGGGCGACTACGCCCACCTGCACCCGCTCGACGACGTCAACCGCAGCCAGTCCACCAACGACGTCTACCCGACCGCGATCAAGATCGCGATGACCTGGTCGCTGCGCCGCCTGCTCGACGAGCTGGCGCTGCTGCGCGAGTCGTTCTCCCGCAAGGCGGTCGAGTTCGGCAGCGTCCTGAAGGTCGGCCGCACGCAGCTGCAGGACGCGGTGCCGATGACGCTCGGCCAGGAGTTCCACGGCTTCGCGACGACCCTCGGCGAGGACCACGCCCGTCTCTCCGAGACCATCTGGCTGCTCGCCGAGGTCAACATCGGAGCCACCGCGATCGGCACCGGCATCACCGCCGATCCGCGCTACGGCGCGGCCGCGGTCCGCCACCTCAACGAGATCACCGACCTCGACCTCGAGATGGCGCAGGACCTCGTCGAGGCGACGAGCGACACCGGCGTCTTCATGTCGTTCTCGAGCGCGCTCAAGCGCTCCGCGATCAAGCTGTCCAAGATCTGCAACGACCTGAGGCTCCTCTCCTCGGGCCCGCAGGCCGGCTTCGGTGAGATCAACCTGCCTCCGCGCCAGGCGGGATCCAGCATCATGCCCGGCAAGGTGAACCCGGTCATCCCCGAGGTGGTCAACCAGGTCGCCTACTCGGTGGCCGGGGCCGACGTCACGGTCACGATGGCGGCCGAGGCGGGTCAGCTCCAGCTCAACGCCTTCGAGCCGGTGATCGCGCACTCGCTGCTGCAGAGCATCACCTGGATGACGCAGGCCTGCAGGACGCTCCGCGAGAACTGCATCGACGGCATCACCGCGAACGTCGACCGGCTCGAGGCCATGGTCGCCTCCTCGGTCGGGGTCGTGACGGCGCTCACGCCGAGCATCGGCTACACCGCGTCCGCCGCCCTCGCGAAGGCCGCCCTCGCGACCGGCCGCAACATCGCCGACCTCGTGGTCGAGGCGGGGCTGATGTCCCGCGAGGAGGTCATGCGGCTGATCTCGCCGGCGCGGCTCTCGGGCATCGAGGCGATGACCGCGGCGCTCCCGATCATCGACCCCGCGCCGGAGGCGTGACCGCGGCCGCGAGGCGCGCCCCGGCGTAGCTGCGCCAGGGCGCCCAGCGGCGCCCGGCCTCGGCCAGCGCGCGCTCGCCCGCGGGCAGGCCGAGCGCCGCCGCGTTCCGCCGGAGCGCGGGATCCCCGGTGAGCAGGACGTCGGGATCTCCGGTCGCCCGCTGCGCCACCTCGGCCGCCGTGGCCGCGTCGATCCCGGGGACCGCCAGCAGCTGCTCGGCGAGCTCCTCCCGGTCGGCGTCGAGCCGCAGGGCTCCCTCGGCGAGCAGCGTGCAGGTCCGCACCAGCACGTCGGCGGATCCGCGGAGCACGTCGGCGGCGTGCTCGGCGATCACCGCGGGGGAGGGGAAGGCGCGTGCGATCGATCCGCTCGCCACGGACTCCGGGAGCGTCGCGCCGAGCGCCGCGACCAGCCGTGCGGCCTCCCGCCGGCCGAGCAGCGCGCGCACCAGCGTCTCGGCCGGGTCGACGGAGCCGGGCACGCGGACACCGGGGCGGGCGGCGACGCTCGGAGCGAGTGCGGGATCGGCCGCGAGGGCCTCGTCCACGGCGCGGGCGTCCGCGTCCAGGTCGAGCAGCCGCCTCACCCGGGCGACCAGCGGCCCGACGTCGGCGACGGAGACGAGCGTCGCGCTGCAACGGACGCTCTCGCCGTCCGCCTCCAGCCGGATCAGCGCCGCGCCCCCGGGCAGGACGAGCGAGCGCGCGTAGCCGCCGGGGGACGCCTCCTCGATGCCCGGGAGCGCGGCGCCGCCGAGCACGTCGAGCACCCCGAGATCGAACGGAGCCCGCACTGCCAGCCGGAGCTCCAGCGTGGTCGCGCCGTCGTGGACGCTCGCCTCGGAGCGCGTGCCGCGGGCCGAGGCGCGCAGGGCCGTCGGGGTCCGCTCGTACACCTCCGCCAGGGTCGCGTTGAACTGCCGGATGCTCGTGAAGCCGGCGGCGAAGGCGACGTCGGACACGGGCAGGTCGGTGCTCGTGAGCAGGAGCCGGGCGGTCTGGGCGCGCTGGGCGCGAGCGAGGGCCAGCGGAGGCGCGCCCAGCTCCTCGCGCAGGATGCGGCCGAGGTGGCGCGCGCCGTAGCCGAGTCGGGCGGCCAGCCCCTCGACCCCCTCGCGGTCGACCACTCCGTCCGTGATCAGCCGCATGGCGCGCGCCGCCGTGTCGTCGCGCAGGTTCCACTCGGGGGAGCCGGGGACGGCGTCCGGCAGGCAGCGCTTGCAGGCGCGGAGCCCCGCCTCGTGCGCGGCGGCGGCCGTCGGGTAGAAGCGCACGTTCGCGCGCCGCGGCGTGATGGCGGGGCAGCTCGGACGGCAGTAGATGCCGGTGGAGTGCACGCCGGTCAGGAACCGCCCGTCGAACCGGGAGTCGCGGGAGGCGACGGCGCGGTAGCGCTCCTCGAAGAGCGGATCGGAGTCGGGCACGCCTCGAGCCTCGCACGCGGCGACGTCGAGCAGGAGCGGGAATCGGACACGGGCGTCCGCACCCCGGCCCTCCTCCACGCGCCCGGCGCGTGTCAACCGCCGACAGCGCACCCCGCCCGTGCCCTACTGTCGGCCCCATGAGCGCCTATCCGCCGCCCGCACCGCCCGCCACCGCCCGCCCCTCCGTCGTGCCGACCGTGCTCGGCTCGATCGGCGTGGCGCTCCTCGGGATCCTGCTGCTGCTCGTGCTCGCCTACGTGGTTCTCGGACTCGGCGTCAGCGCCGCGGGGATCTGCGCGGTCATCGCCCTCGTCCCGCTGACCGTGGTCCTGCTGGGCGTCCGCTGGGTCGACCGGTGGGAGCCGGAGCCAGCGCTGGGCCTGTGGTTCGCGTTCCTCTGGGGGGCGGCCGGGTCCGTCGCGATCGCGCTCCTGGTCGACCTCGGCGTGCAGATCGCCGTCTACGCGTCCGGGCAGCAGCCGAGCGGATCCGACTTCGTCGGCGCCGTGATCCAGGCGCCGCTGGTCGAGGAGACGGCCAAGGGGATCGGCGTCCTCCTCGTCCTGCTGATCTGGCGCCGGACCTTCGACGGACCCGTCGACGGCATCGTCTACGCGGCCGTCGTCGCCTCCGGGTTCGCCTTCGTCGAGAACATCCTCTACTTCGGCAGCGCGCTGGTGGAGGGCGGTCTCGGCTCGCTCGCCGTGACCTTCTTCCTCCGCGGGGTGCTCTCGCCCTTCGCGCACGTGCTCTTCACCGCCTGCACGGGCGCGGCCCTCGGCTTCGCCTCGAACCGGCCCGCCGTCGCGCGGCTGCCCATCGCCCTGCTCGGGCTGGCGCTCGCCGCGTTCCTGCACGCGCTCTGGAACGGCTCGTCGTTCCTGGTGTCCGACTGGTTCGGCTTCTACGGCGTGGTCCAGGTGCCGCTGTTCGCGGTCGCCGTGGTCGTCGTGGTGCTGCTGCGCCGGCAGGAGCGGCGCGTGACGCTCCAGCGGCTCGACGACTACGCCGTCGCCGGCTGGCTCTCGCCGGCTGAGGTGCGGATGATCGGCACCGCGGAGGGGCGCCGCACCGCCGCCCGCTGGGCCCGGAGCGCGGGAGGGGACCGGCCGCGGGCGATGCGGGACTTCCTCCGCTCGGCGACGAGGCTCGCGCACCACCGGCAGCACCTGCTGCTGGGCCGCGGCGGACGCACCGGAGCGGTCGACGAGCAGGTCCTGCTCGACGAGCTCGTCGCCCGCCGGGCGGTGCTCACCCGCTGAGCCGGGGCCGCCCCCGCTCAGCCCCGGCGCGCTAGGCGGAGGCGCTGCGCACGCGGCGCTCGCCGGCCGTCACGGGCACGCCGAGCCGGTTCTGCGCGGGCGGCAGCGGGCAGTTGTAGTGGGGCGAGAAGCCGCACGGCGGGATGTAGGCCCGGTTGAAGTCCAGGAGCACCGGACCGGGGGTGCCCGCGTCGGCCGCTCCGCCGATCCGCTGCACGACGAGGAAGCGGCCGACGGGGTAGCTCGCGAGCTCCGGGTCGTCGCTGCGGTTGGTCGGGTCGCCGAACGGGACGAGGAGCGTGCCGCCGTCGTCGAACGCCGCGACCGTGTGCTCGCGGGCGCGCCCGTCGTCCACGAGCGAGAAGGTGATGTCGCCGGGCACGACGAGCTCGCGGGTGGCGCCGTTGTCGCGCAGGTGCTCGAACGGGACGGTGCGGTCCTCGGCGACCGGCTCGAACCACGCCTCGAGCACCCAGGCGGCGTCGAACGGGAAGGTCTCGATGGCGTCGAAGGACCGGATGCCGTCGGAGGCCGCATCCCAGACGCGGTAGCCGTACTCGGGATCGCCGGTGTCGAGGTTCTCGCGGCGCATCCGCGTCAGGGTCGCCGAGGGGCCGTAGCCGGCGAGCGCCTGCTCGTCGTCGACGCTCTCGCCGGGCTCGAGCCAGCGCGTCTCGACGAGGGCGAGATCGCCCCGGGGTCCGGTGACGCGCTCGACGCGTCGGGCGAGCCACGACTCCCAGCCGGCGCGTGCCGACTCCGTGAGGTCGATCGAGGCGCGGGAGGGGGCGGTGACGCTGCTGCTCGGAGTGGCCATGGGGCGTGCAACGCGGGGCCGTCCGGTTCTCTTCCCGGTCGATGACCGGACGGAGGACGGGCACCCGCGAGAAAGAGCTCGACGCCCTGCGGCAGCGGCAGGGCCGGCTGCTCGGACGGGGCGTCGAGCTCTTCGTGAGAGAGAGGATGCTCCTCCGCGGCGCCGAGCGCAAGAGGCATCCGGATCCCGCTGTCGGCACGGCCCGCTTCGGATCGCTCGGTAGACTGGACCGCCTGTTTTCCCGCGGCCCCCGGAGCGCATCCCGCGCCTCCCGGCCCGCGGCGGCGGACCCTCGGAAGGCGGACGATGACGGACGGCAGCACTGTGCAGGCCACCGAGCTCTCTCGGGAGCGCGACTACGTGGCGGCGCTCTACGCCCGCCTCGACGAGCTGATCGCCCAGGCCCGCGAGGCTCTGGACACGGTCCGCATCGAGAGCGTCGGCGGCAACCACCAGAGCCGCTCCGAGCGCGACGCCTACGCGCGGCTCTACGAGGACCGCATCCGCTCGCTCACCGGCGCCGACGACCGGCTCGCCTTCGGCCGGCTGACGCTCGCGGACGCCGACGCCGAGCACCGCTACATCGGCCGGATCGGCCTGCGCGACGAGGAGCAGGACACGCTGCTGCTCGACTGGCGCGCCCCGCAGTCGGCCGCGTTCTACCAGGCCACCGCCGCCCGGCCGATGGGGACGCGCGCCCGGCGCCACCTCACCACTCGGGGCCGCGAGGTCCTCCGCTTCGAGGACGAGGTCTTCGACGAGGAGCTGCTGCGCGAGGGCACCGTGCTGCAGGGCGAGGGCGCGCTCATGGCGGCCCTCGGTGCGCAGCGCACCGGCCGGATGCACGACATCGTCGCGACCATCCAGAGCGAGCAGGACCGCATCATCCGGTCCGAGCTGCGCGGCGTGCTCGTCGTGCAGGGCGGGCCGGGCACCGGCAAGACCGCGGTCGCCCTGCACCGGGCCGCCTACCTCCTCTACTCCTACCGCGACCGCATCGCCTCCTCCGGCGTGCTCGTGGTCGGCCCCTCACGCTCCTTCCTCCGCTACATCGAGGCGGTGCTGCCCTCGCTCGGCGAGACGGGTGTCGTCCTCTCGACGCTCGGCCAGCTCTACCCGGGCCTCGACCTCGTCGAGGAGGACGTGCCCGCGGTCGCCCGCGTGAAGGGCTCGGCGCGCATGGCGGAGCTGCTCAAGCGCGCGGTCCGCTCCCGCCAGACCGTCCCGGCCGAGACCCAGGTGCTCGACGTCAACGGCGAGAAGCTCCGTCTGGAGCCGCAGGACGTGGAGCGCGCGATCACCCGCGCGCGCGACACCCGCAAGCCGCACAACGAGGCGCGCGTCTCCTTCGTCAAGACGCTGCTCTCGCAGCTCACCCGCCAGCTCGCCGATCAGCTGCGGAGCCACGGCAGCACGGTCGACGAGGCCGACGAGGCGGTGCTGCGCGAGGACGTGCGGACCGCCCACGACGTCCGCGTCGCTCTCAACACCGCGTGGATCCCGCTGACCCCCGAGAAGCTGCTGCAGGACCTCTACGCCCGTCCGAACTGGTTCGCGACCCTCACGCCGCGCTGGACCGCCGCGCAGCGCTCCCTCCTCCGCCGAGACCGCGACGCTCCGTTCACGGTCTCCGACGTACCGCTGCTCGACGAGGCCGCGGAGCTGCTCGGCGCCTACGACGACCACGCCGACGCCTCGAAGAAGGCCGAGAAGGAGCAGCGCAAGCGCGACGTCGAGAACGCGGAGGCCGCCATCCGCAACATGGGCGTCGACGGCCTCGTCAACGCCAAGGACCTCGCGGCCGGCTTCGCCGAGCGCTCGGTGCTCGGGACCACCGCCGAGCGGGCCGCGGCCGACCGCACCTGGACCTACGGGCACGTCGTGGTCGACGAGGCGCAGGAGCTCTCGCCGATGCAGTGGCGGGTGCTGCTGCGCCGCTGCCCGATGCGCTCGTTCACGATCGTGGGCGACGTCGCGCAGGCGTCCGGCGCCTCCGCCGCCTCGAGCTGGGACGCCGCGCTCCGCGACACCTTCGGCCGCCAGGGCCGGGGAGTGGAGGCGGCGCCGTGGCGCCTGGAGGAGCTGACGGTCAACTACCGCACGCCCGCGCAGATCGTCGCCTTCGCCGAGCGGACGGCGCGCGAGAACGGGCTGGAGATCACGCCGGGGGAGGCCGTGCGCTCCACCGAGTGGCCGGTGCGGACGATCCGCGATCGCGGCGACGCGAGCCTCTCGGAGCGCGTGCTGGCGGCCGTCGTCGAGGACCGGGCGATCGAGGCGGAGGGGACGCTCGCGGTCATCGCGCCCGACGACGACCTCGCCGCGATCGCCGAGCGCCTCGAGGAGCGGTTCGGCCGGGAGGTGGGCCGCGGAGCGACCGGGCTCGACCGCGCGATCGCCGTGCTGTCGACGAACGACGCCAAGGGGCTCGAGTTCGACTCCGTGATCATCGCCCGCCCTCGCCTCATCGCGCAGACCGGCGAGCGCGGCGCCGCATCGCTCTACGTCGCGATGACCCGGCCGACGCAGCGCCTCACGCTCGTGGAGTGAGTGCTCGCAGCCCGCTCCCAGACTCCGCTCCCGAGCGCCGTAGGATCGAGGCATGAGCAGCGAGAACCTGACCAAGCCCGAGGTCGACGCCCCTGAGGGCCCGGCCCCCGACACCCTCGTCGTCGAGGACATCGTCGTCGGCGACGGCGCCGAGGCGCAGCCCGGCTCGACCGTCGAGGTCCACTACCTCGGCGTCGAGTACGACACCGGCGAGGAGTTCGACTCCTCCTGGAGCCGCGACCAGTCGATCAACTTCCCCCTCAACAACCTCATCCGCGCCTGGCAGCAGGGCATCCCGGGGATGAAGGTCGGCGGCCGCCGCAAGCTGATCTGCCCGCCCGCGCTGGCGTACGGCCCGGCCGGTGGAGGGCACCCGCTCTCCGGCAAGACCCTGATCTTCGTGATCGACCTGCTCGGCACCAAGTAGCTCCGAGCACACGACGAAGGCGCAGCTCCTAACGGGGCTGCGCCTTCTTCACGCGGTCGACCAGCTCGCGCCAGGCTCCGTCGAGCTCGGTCTCGCCGAGGCGGACGTGGTGCGTCTGCACGCGGATCTCGTAGACGAAGCGGTCGGCCCGGCCGGGGGACTCGCCGTCGGCGGCGTCCCAGGGGAGCGAGCCGAGCAGGTCGCGCCACGCGCCCTCGTCGGGCTGCTGCTCGACGTCGACCCGCCACACCCGGCGGAGGCCGGCGAATCCGCCGCTGCGCGACACGATGACGTCCATGCGCGCGATGCTACCCGCCTCCGCCCTCGATCGGACCGGCTCAGGCGGACAGGGTCACGCCGACCGTCGTCCAGCCGGTGCGCACGGCGGCCTCGACCTCGGAGCCGGATCCGTAGCGCTCGGCGGCGGCCTGCACGGTGAGCGCGGCGAACGCCTCGAAGTCGGCCGTCGCGGTGAGGACGCCCCCGGTCAGCACGTCGTACCAGACCTGCCCTGCGCGCTCCCACGCCTTCCCGCCGAGGGTCGTCGCCGCCACGGCGAACGCGCGGTTGGGGATCCCCGAGTTGATGTGCACTCCGCCGTTGTCGTCGTCGGTCTCGACGTAGTCGGCCATCGAGCCCGGCTGCGGGTCGGAGCCGAGGACGTCGTCGTCGTACGCGGTGCCGGGGGCGATCATCGACCGCAGGGCCGTGCCCTGCACCTCGTCGGTGAAGAGCCCCTCGCCGATCAGCCAGCTCGCCTCGTCGGCGCTCTGGCCGGCGCCGTACTGCTCCAGCAGGGCTCCGAACACGTCCGAGACCGACTCGTTGAGCGCTCCGGACTGGCCGCGGTAGACGAGGTTCGCCGTGTACTCGGTGATTCCGTGGGCGAGCTCGTGGCCGATCACGCTCTGCGAGACGGTGAAGCGGCGGAACACCTGGCCGTCCCCGTCGCCGAAGACCATCCGCGAGCCGTCCCAGAAGGCGTTGTCGTAGTCGTCGCCGAAGTGCACGGTCGCGTCGAGCGGCAGCCAGGCGTCGTCGATCGAGTCGCGGCCGTACGCACCCTGCAGGAAGGCCGACATCGCGCCGAGGCCGTCGTACGCCTCGTCGACGGCCGCGTCCCCCGTGGCCGCCTCGCCCTCGCGGCGGACGACCGTGCCGGGCAGGGTCTCCTCGGTCCGCGCGTCCGCGATGGTGCGCTGGAGCGACTGCACGCGGGTGCGCGGCGAGGACGTCGCGGTGGCGGTCGGCGCCCCGCGGTCGGGCGCGGGCTCTCCGGGCCGGACGCGCCGGAACGGCACGTCCTGCTCGAGCGAGCGGCTCGCGGCCCGCGCGGCCCGGGCGAAGGCTGGATCGTCGAGGCGGGCGATGCGGACGAGGAGGTACGGCGGCACGACGGTTCGTCTCATGCCCCGATCCTGGCACCGACGTCCGACACGGTCCCGGGCTCGCCCGGCGGGCCCGCATGCGGTAGCACCGAGCGGTAGCGTGAGCGCGACGAGCGGTTTCCAGCGATCCGGGGCCAGGCCCCGAGGACGACGAGGGCGGACATGGGCATCATCACGCGGGGCTTCTTCGGCAAGAGGGAGGCGGACCCGGACCTCCCGCCGGGCCAGCACCTCGAGAACGGCTTCCCCGTCCTCTCGATCGGGCCCACCCCGAACATCCACGAGTGGGCCTTCTCGATCGACGGCGGCCCCGCGGGCGTGCGCCGCTGGAACCGGGAGGAGTTCGACGCGCTCCCGCACGAGGACGTGCACACCGACATCCACTGCGTGACCCGGTGGTCGAAGCTCGGCACCAGCTGGCGCGGCGTCTCGGTCGACACGCTGCTGGAGGGCCTGGAGACGGACGCCGGCTTCGTCATGGCGCAGAGCTTCGGCGGCTACACGACGAACCTCCCGCTCGCCGAGATCCGAGGCGGGAGGGCCTGGGTCGTCACCGAGTTCGAGGGGAAGCCCCTCGCGGCCGAGCACGGCGGCCCCGCCCGGCTCCTGGTGCCGCACCTCTACTTCTGGAAGAGCGCGAAGTGGGTCCGGACGCTCCGCCTGATGCCCGGCGACGAGCCCGGCTTCTGGGAGCAGAACGGCTACCACATGCACGGGGACCCCTGGAAAGAGGAGCGCTACTGGTGATGTGGACGGAGGCGGTGGCCGAGTCGGTCGCGCCGCTCACGCCCACGTCGCGCCTCCTGGTGCTCCGCGTGCCCGGGTGGCCGGGCCACCTGGCGGGGCAGCACCTCGACGTGCGCCTCACCGCGCCCGACGGCTACCAGGCGAGCCGCTCCTACTCGATAGGCGCCCCGGCCGACGGGGAGCGGGTCGAGCTCGCGGTCGAGCGGCTGGACGACGGGGAGGTCTCCCCGTACCTGGTCGACGGCCTCGAAGCGGGCGACCGGCTCGAGATCCGCGGTCCGATCGGCGGCTGGTTCGTCTGGCGTCCGGAGCAGGCGGAGCCGGTGCAGCTGATCGCGGGCGGGAGCGGCGTGGTGCCGCTGATGGCGATGGCGCGCGAGCACGCCCGGTCCGGGAGCGCGGCGCGGATGCAGCTGCTCTACTCGGTCCGCTCGCCCGTCTTCGCCTACTACCGCGAGGAGCTGGCGGCGCTCGCCGAGCGGCCGGCCGCGACGGGCGGAGTCGCGGTGGACCACGTCTTCACCCGGGTCGCGCCGGCGGGAGCGGCACGTCCGGCCGGCCGCGTCACTCCGGAGCTGCTCGCCGAGGCGGCTCTGCCGGCCTCGCTCGAGCCGACCGTCTACGTGTGCGGCCCGACCTCGTTCGTCGAGGCCGTCGCCACCGCCCTGGTCGAGCAGGGCCACGCGCCCGAGCGCGTCCGCACCGAGCGCTTCGGCGGCGCCTGACGCCTGTCCCCGCGAGGCGCCGCGCCCCGGCGGCGCCCCGGAGGAGGGATCACTCGAAGGAGACGGTGCGGTTCTCTCCGATGTCGGGCTGTCCGCCGGTGACGGCGGCCTTGAGGACCTTGAACAGCACCACCGGACGCGGCTCGTCGGTCGCCCACAGCTCGACGGTCTCGGCCTCGACGCGGATCAGCGCGACGGTCGGGTCGTCCTTGCCGTCGGGGAACCAGCCGGCGACGGCCGGGGACCACAGCTCGTCCACCTTCGCCGGGTCGTGCACGACGGTCGCCGAGCCGGCCACCGACAGGTAGCCCTTCTTCGACTCGAACGCGACGTTGACGCTCGGGTTCGCGCGGATGTCGTCGACCTTGGGCGACGGGTCCTGCGTGAAGAACCACAGCTCGCCGTCGAAGTCGATGTCCTGGGCCTTGAGTGGACGGCTGACGAGCTGCCCGGTGGCGTTGACGGTGGTGAGGAGCCCGATCCCGGCGCTCTTCACCATCTCGGTGATCTGCTCGCGGTCGTCGGAGTCGGCGGGAGTGATGTCGGTGTCGGTCATGGTGCCGACGCTACGCGGACCGTGCGCCGCCGCAAGGGGTGGCGACGCCTCCCCGCGCGTGTCTAGCGTCGAGGCATGGACACCGAATCGACGTACACCGCCATCCTCGACAGCGGAGCGGAGCAGGAGAGCATCCGCCTCGAGATGATCGACGGCTCCCCGCAGCGCTCCTTCACCCGCCTGGCCGACATCGACGGCGAGGAGGTCGAGGTGGTCTGGGAGCTGGAGCCCGACGACGACGGCTTCCACGTCTACCGCCCGGTGCGGGTCGAGGGCCGCGACGACGACAGCGGACTGGTCTCGGACGACCGGCTGACCGACGGCGGCGGCGCCGACGCGGCCTCCGGCGACTGATCCCCGGCGCGCCCGTCCGCCGGCCTGAGCCGAGCGGGCGGGCGCGCTGTCCCGTCCGGCTCGAGGGAGACGCCCCTCCGCTCAGGCCGTCGGGTGCAGGGCGTCGTACCCACGGAACCCCGGTCGGAGTCGCAGCACCGCGGCGAGGATCGCGATGATCGCGAGCCCACCCGCGAGCGGCGGCAGCCAGAGCAGCGCGAGCGAGGCGAGCAGTCCCGTGTAGAGGTCGCCGACCCGCGGGCCGCCCGTCACCACGACGATGAACACGCCCTGGAGACGACCCCTCATGTTGTCCGGGACCGCGGTCTGCAGCATCGTCTGCCGGAAGATCGAGCTGACGTTGTCCGAGGCGCCCGCGCCGGCCAGGGCGACCGCCGCCAGCGCGATGAGCACCGCGTTCGGCGCCGACGCGTCGTGCTGCACGAGCGCGGCACCGAGCAGGACCGCGCCGAAGGCGACGACGAAGGCTCCGTACACCTGGATCGAGCGGCCGATCGCGAGGCCCTGCCGTCGGACCCCGGTCAGCCGGCCGGAGAAGACGCCGCTGATCAGCGCCCCGATCGCGAACGCGGCCGTGAGCGCGCCCACCGTCACCGCGCCTCCGCCGAGCAGCACGGCGGCGGCCGCCGGGAAGACCACGCGCGGCTGTCCGAAGGTCATGGCCACGATGTCGACCAGGAAGGACATCCGGATGTTCGGGGCGCCCCTCAGGAAGCCCAGGCCGTAGCGGAGGGACTCCAGCCCCGGCCGCTGCCGCTCGCCCTCGGGCACGAGCGCCGGCAGCCCCGCGATGCCGAGGAATGCGGCGAGGAACAGCACGACGTCGATCGTGTACGTGATCGCGAAGCCGGAGGAGGCGACCAGCACGCCGGCGAGGGCGGGCCCCACGGTCACCTCGACTCCGCTCGCGATGCCGCCCAGCGCGGCGGCGGCGGGGACCAGCTCGGTGCGGAGCAGCCGCGGAGCCAGCGTCATCCGGGTGGTCACGATCACCGTCGTCGCCACCGCGTTCACGGCGGTGAGCACGTAGAGGGAGAGCGGGGTCTCGGCGCCGAGCCAGGCGAGGGCCGCGATCCCCGCGGTCGAGCCCCAGGCCACGACCGCGGCGAGCAGGAGCACCAGGCGGCGGTCGAACGCGTCGGCGAGCATCCCGCCGTAGAGGCCGGCGATCACGGTCGGGACCAGCGCCACCACGCCGACCAGCGCGACCGCGAGGGTCGATCCGGTGAGCTCGTAGATGTGCAGGCCGACCGCGACGATCGTCATCTGGCCGCCGATGCCCGAGATCACGTTGCCGGCCCAGAGCCGGGCGAAGGCCGGGGACTCGCGGAGGGGGGAGACGTCGAGGACGTGGCTGCGCCGGGGGGCGCGGGGGGTCTGGCTCACTCGCTCCATTCTGCTGACTCCGCCGCCCCGGCGGGCCGCGTCGCGCCGATCCGGGGGCTCAGGGGTCATCCCCTAGGGTGAGAGGCATGAGCACGTCATCCGACGGCGCGCCCGGGCGTCAGGGTCCTCCTGCCCCGCGAGCAGCCGGAGCCGCCCCCTCACGACGCTCGATCCGCACCGCCGCCGAGGCGGGCGCGCGTCGCGCGGCGGCCGCCACGGGCGGTCGGCGCAGCTCCACGGGCGGCGTCCGCGCCGGAGCCGCTCGGACCGGTGCCACGGCCTCGGGAGCCCGCGGGTTCCTCCGCCGCTACGGAGCCGGGATCGTCTCGGTCCTCCTGGCCGTCCTCGCCGTCCCGCTGTCGTTCTTCGTCTGGTACGCACTGATCTCGCTCGGCGCCTACCCGGGCGACCAGGCCGTCAGCGATCTGCTGGTCGGCGTGCTCTACACCGCGCTCGTGCACGCGGTCCTGCTCGCCGGGATCCTGCTCGCCGTCTCCACCCTCCGCGCCCGGCGTCGCGAGAAGCGCCCGCCGATCGCCGGCTGGATCGGCGTGGTCCTCAACGTCCTCGTGCTCGTCTACTGGCAGCTGCTGGTCTCGCCGTGGCTCGTCGTGCTCTGGAACCGGGCCACCGGCTCCTGATACCGCCCTCCCTCTGGTAGAGTCGTCCGGTTGCCGTTCGACGGCCGCGGATCAAGAGAGCCCACGCATCAGGCGCCGGGCACCGCGCAACGAGAGAGAGGGGATCCCATATATGGCACTCGAAGCAGATGTCAAGAAGGCGATCATCGAAGAGTACGCGACCCACCCCGGTGACACCGGATCCCCCGAGGTGCAGGTGGCCGTCCTGACCAAGCGGATCAAGGACCTCACCGAGCACCTCAAGGAGCACAAGCACGACCACCACTCGCGTCGTGGTCTGCTGCTGCTCGTGGGTCAGCGTCGTCGACTCCTCGGCTACCTGTCGGATGTGGACATCAACCGCTACCGCTCGCTGATCGAGCGTCTCGGTCTGCGCCGCTAGCTCCTCCTGGAGCAGGGCGCGGTCTCGATGACACCGCGAACTTCTTGCCGAACGGGCCGTCCTCCTCGCGGAGGGCGGCCCGTTCGCGTTCCCGGGCGGACGAGGCGCGCGGCGCCGGTCAGGGCAGGGGAGCGGGGCGGTCGACTCCGCCCCACGAGTAGCCGCTCGAGGCCGAGAACCAGTCGGCCGCGGCCCGCTGGAGCGCCGTGTCCTCCTCGGGGCGGCCGGGAGCCTCCACGGCGTCGACGAGCCCGGGCAGGGCGATCCGCCACGCCGCCGCGCTGCGCTGGGCGCGGGCCCAGTCGCGCGCGCACACCGGGTCCTCGGCCGCCGCGGCGAGAGCCCGCGGCGAGGTCACCCGCCAGCCGGTGTCCGACTCCGCGACCACGACCGCGCAGGTGAGCGCGGCGCCGCGGATGATGCTGTCGGGACCGGCGGAGGGGCCGATCGCCTGATCCTGAGCCGCGACCACCGCGGTGAGCGCGAGCTGCAGCCGGGTCGAGGGCTCGTCGGGCCGCGGTCGGATCCTCCCGTCGCCGGCCGAGACCGAGGCCGCCGATCCGGGTGCGAGGAGCAGCCCGGAGGAGGACTGCGACGCGTGCAGGCTCAGCAGCCCCGTCACTCCGTCCGTCCCGCTCGTCACGCCCCGCACCGAGGAGTCGCCGAGACTCCAGACGACGGGGGTGCGGTTGTGGATCGTGAGGCGCCGGTGGTCCTCGTCGAGGCAGGCCACGAGGTGGCCGGCCGGCACGCCCGCTCCGCCCTCGAAGGCGGACGAGGCGGCCAGCAGCTCCCGGGCGTCGTCGCACTGGGCGGGGGCGTCGGAGGCGGCGGCGGCCTGGTCGGCGACCGGCGCCCGGGGGGCGAGGGAGCCCTGCACGCCCGCGACCGCCGCCGTGGTGAGCGCCGCGGCGGCGAGGAGGAGGACCACGCCGCGCCTGCCCATCCTCCGCACCTCCTGGTCGGAGGCTAGCCCGGCGCGGGCGCTCGGGCCAGCGCTGCGAGGGGCTCGCGAAGTGTCCGGCAGGAATTCTTTCGAGGAATCTCAGACCGGGTGCATCCGAGGAGGCGCCTCGGCCGGAAGTAGTGGTGAAGGCCCTTCTCGACCACCCCCCGACCCCACGCGGGTCCCATCGTGAAAGAGGAACACCGTGACCACCTCCCGCTTCTCCCGCAGCCTGCTCGCCGGTGCCTGCATCGGAACCCTGGCCGTCGTCGGCATCGCCGCCACGCCCGCCGCCGCCGCCGACGCCGACTCGGCCGACCTCTCGGTCCTGCACGCCGTCCCCGACACCCCGGTCGACGTCTACGTCGACGGCAAGCTGACGCTCGACGACTTCACCCCCGGCTCGCTCGCCGGCCCGCTCGACCTCCCCACCGGCACCTACAAGGTCGCCATCACGGCCTCCACCGCCGCGGACGCCAGCGCCCCCGTGATCGGCCCGATCGACATCAGCCTCGAGGCGGGGAAGAGCTACACCGTCGCGGCGCACCTCACGCCGGACAACACCCCCACCGCGACCCTCTTCACCAACGACATCTCGAAGACTGCCGCGGGCGAGGGCCGGCTCACGGTCCGCCACATCGCCGCCGCTCCGGCCGTGGACATCCTCGCCGGAGGGTCGCCCGTCCTGACGAACGTGACGAACCCGAACGAGGGCGTGCTGAACCTCGCCCCGGCCACGATCTCGACCGTGGTCGCCGCGACCGGGACCACCGCGCCGGTCATCGGCCCGGCCGACGTGCAGGTCCAGGAGGGCGTGAACACGATCGTCTACGCCTGGGGCAGCCTGGAGAAGGGCAACCTCGCTCTCGCGACGCAGACCATCGACGGACTGCACTCCTCGCCGTCGGGCGTCCCCGCCGGTGAGGCCGGCCTCGCCGCGGACAACCGCCCCGACGCCGCCGCGGGCTGGTGGGGCGGAGCACTCCTCGCCGCCCTCGCCGCTGCCGGCGCCGTGCTGATCGGCCGCCGCACCGCCGCCTCGCGTCGCTGACCCGAGGATCCGACCGCCGGGACGGCCGTGCTGGAGCGCGGCCGTCCCGGCACCCCCCGACCACGACCCAGGAGGACGCCATGAGCCGGAGCCCCTTCCCTCTGCGCGTCCTCGCCGTGGTCGGGCTGATCGTGGCCGGTGCCGGTCTCGCCGGATGCGCGGCGCAGGAGTCCCGGGTGGAGCCCGCTCCCGCCGCCGTCTCCTCGGCGCCCCAGCAGCCGGTGCCGGCCACGGTCCCCTCCTCGCCCGCGGCGGCCCCGCCGGAAGCGGTGCCGTCCGTCCCGGTGGCGGACGCCCGGCTCGGGGCGACCCCCGCCCCCACCGCGCTCGCTCCCGAGCGGCTCGTCGTCGACGGGCTCCCCGTCGACATGGCCGTCGAGCCGGTCGGAGTCGCGGACGACGGCACGATGGAGCTCGTGCCCGACACGCAGGTCGCCGGCTGGTACCGCTTCGGCGCCGGCCTCGACGAGCCGGAGGGCACGGTCGTGATCGCCGCGCACGTCGACTCCCTCGCCTACGGCCTCGGGCCGTTCGTCGAGCTGAAGAAGGCGGTCCCGGGCCAGACCGTGACCCTCACCGGCGCGGACGGCGCGGAGCGCGCGTACACCGTCTCGACGGTGGAGACCACGGAGAAGACCACGGTCGACCTCTCGGCCGTGTTCGCCGCCGACGGACCGCCGCGGCTGGTCCTGATCACCTGCGGCGGCGACTTCGACTACGACACCCGCCACTACCTCAGCAACGTGGTGGTCACGGCCGTCCCGGCCGGCTGACCCGCCCGCCCGAGCCTCAGCGACGTACGATGAGCCTCGCAGCGCCGCACGCCCCCGGGCGGCAGCGCTCCCCGCAGCCCTGGAGGGACCCCCTGATCGAGACCATCGAGCCCGCCGACGGCGCCGAGGCCGACAGCGCTCTCGTGGCCCGGCTCGGCCGCCGCTTCGCCGCAGGGGAGGAGGCGGCGCTCGCCGAGGCGTACTCGCGCTGGTCGCCGCTGGTCTTCACGCTGGCGCTGCGCTCGCTGGGCGACCGCGGCGACGCGGAGGACGTGGTGCAGCGCGTCTTCGTCTCGGCCTGGACCTCGCGCTCGGGCTTCGACCCCGGACGGGCGGCTCTCGGAGCCTGGCTGGTGGGGATCTCCCGGAGGAGGATCGCGGACGCGCACGAGGCGCGGGCGCGCGAGCGGAGGCTCACCGAGGCCCTCGTCGCCGTCACGCCGGTCGAGGAGGGGGAGTCCCCCGTCGACCTCGAGGCGCGGATCCTGATCGCCGACGAGCTGGCCCGCCTGGATCCCGTCCCCCGGCGGGTGATCGGCCTCGCCTTCTACGAGGACCTCACCCACACCGAGATCGCCGAGCGCACCGGCCTGCCGCTCGGTACCGTCAAGAGCCACATCCGCCGCAGCCTCGACCGGCTCCGCTCCCGCCTGGAGGTGAGCAGCACATGACCCACCTCGATCCCGACGAGCTCGCCCTGCTCGCCCTCGGCGAGCACTCGAGCGACGCTGAGCAGGCCCACCTGCGCGACTGCCCCGACTGCGCCCGGCAGCTGGTCGAGCTCGGCCACGCCGCGGGCCTGGGCCGTGCGAGCCGTGCTGTCGAGCTGGAGGCGCCGCCCGCGATCGTCTGGGACCGCATCCGCGAGGAGCTCGCCCTCGGCGACCTCGGGCCCGGCGCCCTGCCGTCGTCGGCCGCTGCCGTGCCGCCTCCGCTCGCCCTTCCCCCGGGACGGCACCGTCCCGCCCGCCGCCGCCGGCCCCGCGCTCTGAGCGCCGTGCTGGCCGCTCTCGGCGCGCTCGTCATCGGGGTCGCGGGCGGAGCCTGGTGGCAGGCCTCGCGGAGCGACGACACCGCCGCCGTCGTGGCGCGCGCTGATCTCGCCGCTCTCCCCGACTGGCAGGGAGCGAGCGGAACCGCCGAGCTGGAGGACGCCGACGGCACCCGCCGCCTGCACGTGCACCTCGATGCGCAGAGCGCGGACGACTCGTACCGGGAGGTCTGGCTCCTCGCCGCCGACGCCTCCGGGCTGGTCGGCCTCGGCGTGCTCGACGGGACCGACGGCGTCTTCGCCGTGCCCGACGACGTCGACCTCGCCGAGTACCCGCTCGTGGACGTCTCCCAGGAGCCGTTCGACGACGACCCGGAGCACTCCGGCGACTCGATCGTCCGCGGCCCCCTGCGCGAGGGCTGAGGCCTAGGCCGACCGCTCCGCCAGCACGGCCGTGAGCGCCTGCACCGCGGCGGAGGGGCGCGGCGCCGTGCAGACCGAGAGCTCCCAGACCAGCCCCGGCCAGTCGAGCGCGAGGGCCGTGACGCCCTCCAGCGGCTCGACGCCCGCGCGCGGCACGATCGCCGGCCCCAGCCCCGCCTGCACGAAGCGGGGGATCCCCGGCAGATCGGCGACCTCGGTGGCCACCCGGCGCGACGCCCCGGCTTCGCGGAAGGCGAGGTCGACGGCGACCCTGTTGCCGAAGCCGGCGGGCGTGTCCACGAAGGTGAGCCCGTCGAGGTCCTGCGGGGAGGGCGGTCCCGCCGCGGCGAGCGGATGCGCGCTCTCCACCAGCAGGACGTAGTCGCTGCGCACCAGCCGCGTCACCGCCAGGCCCCGCAGCTGCGTCGCCGGCAGTGCCAGCAGAGCGGCGTCGAGCAGGCCGCGGCGCAGGTCCTCGGCGAGACCGGTGGAGCCGGTGGTCGAGGTGCGCAGGAGAAGGTCCACCAGCGGGTGCCGAGTGCGGAAGACGCCGAGCGCGCCGGGCAGGTCGACGAGGTCGAGGGCGGAGAAGGTGCCCACCCGCACCCGCCCGCGGAGCCCCGCCGCGTCGTCGGCCGCGAGCGAGCGCATCCGGTCGAGGCTGTCGATCGCCGATCGGGCCGAGGGCAGGAGCGCCTCGCCGACCGCGGTGAGCGCCACCCGCCGGGTCGAGCGGGCGAACAGCGGCGAGCCGAGCTCCTGCTCGAGCGAGCGGATGCTCGCCGAGAGGGTCGACTGCACGACGAACAGGCGCGCGGCCGCCCGGGTGAAGCTGAGCTCCTCGGCGACGGCGATGAAGGCGGCGAGCTGGCGGTCGTCCATGCGCCCATTATCCAACAGGGACGATCAATCCATCCGAGATCCTCCGTTGGACACGGATGATGGGGCGGAGCACTGTGGACACCGTGACCACCACCGAGCGCTCCCTCCCGTCCGTCCATCGCCGCGAGCTCCCGCACCGTCACGGCTTCTGGGTGATCGCCGTCGCCTTCCTCACGGTGATGGCGTTCTCGACCGTGCCGACACCGCTCTACGCGATCTACCAGCAGCGCGACGGGTTCCCGGCCTTCGTCGTCACCGTGGTCTTCGCCGCGTACGCGGTCGGAGTCGTGGCGAGCCTCTTCCTCGCCGGGCACGTCAGCGACTGGCTCGGCCGCCGCCGGATCCTGCTCGCGTCGATCCTCGTCGAGGTCCTGGCGGCCGCCGTGTTCCTGCTCTGGCCGGACGTGCCCGGGCTGATCCTCGCCCGCCTGCTGACCGGGCTCGGCGTCGGCGCGCTCACCGCGACGGCCACCGCCCACCTCTCGGAGCTGCGCGCCGTCGCCCGCCCGGAGGAGGGCCCCGGCACCTCCCGCGCCGTCTCCGCCCTCGTCAACATGGGCGGGCTGGCGCTCGGCCCGCTCGTCGGCGGGGTGTTCGCCGCGACGGTGCGCGAGCCCCTGGTCGTCCCGTACGCCGTGTTCCTCGTCCTCCTGGTCGTCCTCGGGATCGGCGTCGCGCTCGTCCCCGAGACGGTCGAGCGGCGCGAGGTCCTCCCGGCGTACCGTCCGCAGCGCCTGGCCGTGCCGGCCGCGTCCCGCGGCGTCTTCCTCTCGGCCGCGGTCGGCGCGTTCGCCGGGTTCGCCGTGTTCGGCCTCTTCACCTCGCTGGCGCCGACCTTCCTCGCCGGGCGCTTCGGCGAGACCTCCCACCTCGAGGCGGGCGCGGTCTCCTTCGGGGTCTTCGCCGCCGGAGCCGTCGCGCAGCTGGTCTCGATCCGGCTGTCCTCGCGGACGGCGCTCCGCCTCGCGGCCGTGGCGCTGACGGCCGGGCTGCTGCTGGTCGCGACCGGCGCCGTGATCGTCTCGGTGTCCGCCTTCATCGTCGGCGGGGTGCTCGCGGGAGCGGGCGTGGGCCTGCTCTTCCGCCTGGCGCTCGGAGTCGCCGGCTCGCTCGCCACCGACGAGACCCGCGGCGAGGTGCTCGCGGCCGTGTTCCTCGCCGCCTACCTCGGCCTCGCGGTGCCGGTCCTGGCGATCGGTGCCGCGCTCGCGCTCCTGCCGGCCGTCCCGGTCCTGCTCGGCTTCGTCGCCGTCGTGCTCGTCCTGGTGCTCGCGGCGATCGCCCGAATGCGGCGCACCGCCTGACGCGAGCGGGGGAGGGGCCGCGCGCTGGACAATGGGGGCATGAAGCTCTTCTCGTTCGGACGCGGCGACGCGAACCCCCTCCCCTCCGACGACCGCGGCTCGGGCAAGCTCGACGACTACGACTACGAGCTGCGTCCGAAGTCGCGGCGCGGCGACACCCTCCTCCGCCTCGCCGACTCCCGGCCGCACCAGGACGAGATCGCGCGGGTGCTCGCCCTCGGCGAGGACGAGGTCACGGCCGTGATCCCGCGCCGCACCGCGGAGGAGGAGCGCGTGGACGCTCCGATGCCGGTCCGCCTGTTCGCGGCCCAGCGCCCCTCGGGGCTCGTCGGCCAGGTGCCGCGCGGTCTCGAGAACGTGGTCGAGGCCGCCCTCGCCCGGCTCTCGGAGGCGGGGAGGTCGCCCCGCGTGCCGGCCCGCATCGTGACGGTGAGGGGCGGGCTGCGCGTCGAGCTGCTGATGCACGAGACGCGGGGCTGACGGGCTGAAGGCCCCCGGGTCGGCGCGGTCCATGGAGGAACCGCACCGCGGCTGATAGCATGAACCGGTTCCGAATCCGAAAGCGACCGCCGGTCGACCCAGGGTTCGAGCCACGGAGCAGGCCGGCAGGAAGCTGGTCCTCGGTGGTGGAG
This sequence comes from Rathayibacter sp. AY1A3, assembly GCF_002930975.1. Classification (NCBI taxonomy): domain Bacteria; kingdom Bacillati; phylum Actinomycetota; class Actinomycetes; order Micrococcales; family Microbacteriaceae; genus Rathayibacter; species Rathayibacter sp. AY1A3. The sequence goes on from NZ_PSTO01000005.1 coordinate 144,621, forward strand.
TCCCGGACAGCGGCAGCGTGCGACAGAGCACGCGCCGCCGCGGCACGAGTCGCAGGCGGCACGTCCCGCTCGCGGCACAGGTCGCGACAGCCCGGAGCTCTTCTACTGGTGGCCAGCACGAACGCCCTCCACACGACGGCACGGCGCGAAGCCCTGCCGTGGGATCGTCTCGATTCCTGACCGGACCGCTGCTCCGACGAACGCCGGCGCCCAGAAGGGGCGCCGCTGCAGACGTTAAGGAGACAGACCTCTTGGAAGGTCCTGAAATCACATTCGCCGAAGCCGTTCTCGACAACGGCTCGTACGGCACCCGCACCGTCCGCTTCGAGACCGGCCGCCTCGCGCAGCAGGCTCAGGGCGCCGTCGCCGCCTACCTCGACGAGGACACCATGCTCCTCTCGGCCACGTCGGCCTCGAAGAACCCGAAGGACAACTTCGACTTCTTCCCGCTGACCGTCGACGTCGAGGAGCGCTCCTACGCCGCCGGCAAGATCCCCGGCTCGTTCTTCCGTCGCGAGGGCCGCCCCTCCACCGAGGCGATCCTGGTCTGCCGTCTGATCGACCGGCCGCTGCGCCCCTCGTTCGTCGAGGGCCTGCGCAACGAGGTCCAGATCGTCATCACGGTCCTCAGCATCGCGCCGGACGAGTTCTACGACGCCCTCGCGATCAACGCCGCGAGCGCGTCCACGCAGATCTCCGGCCTGCCGTTCTCCGGCCCGGTCGCCGGCGTCCGCCTGGCGCTCATGTCCGACGGCTCCGGCAACGACCAGTGGGTCGCCTTCCCCAAGGCCTCCCAGCTGGAGAACGCCGTCTTCGACCTCACTGTCGCCGGCCGCGTCGTCACCAACGAGGACGGCTCCTCGGACGTCGCCATCATGATGGTCGAGGCCGAGGCCACGGAGTCCTCCTGGAACCTCATCAAGGCGGGTGCGACCAAGCCCAGCGAGGACGTCGTCGCCGAGGGCCTCGAGGCCGCCAAGCCCTTCCTCCGCGCACTCGTCGAGGCGCAGGCGAAGCTCGCCGCCGAGACCGCGAAGCCGGTCAAGGACTACCCGGTGTTCCTGCCCTACGCGCAGGAGACCTACGACAACGTCGCCGAGCTCAGCTACGACGAGCTCGTCCGCGTGTACCAGATCGCCGACAAGGTCGAGCGGCAGGACGCCGACGACGCCCTCAAGGCGCGCGTCAAGGAGCAGATCGCCGAGCGCATCGCCTCGGGTCAGCTCTCCGCCGAGGCCTACAACCAGGTCGGAGCGGCGTACAAGTCCGTCACGAAGGTGGTCGTCCGCGGCCGCATCCTTCGCGACGGCGTGCGCATCGACGGACGCGGCCTCGCCGACATCCGCCCGCTCGACGCCGAGGTGCAGGTCATCCCGCGCGTCCACGGCTCGGCCATCTTCCAGCGCGGCGAGACCCAGATCCTGGGCGTCACCACGCTGAACATGCTCAAGATGGAGCAGCAGATCGACTCGCTGTCGCCCGTCACCAAGAAGCGGTACCTGCACCACTACAACTTCCCGCCCTACTCGACCGGTGAGACCGGCCGAGTCGGATCGCCGAAGCGTCGCGAGATCGGGCACGGCTTCCTCGCCGAGCGCGCCCTCGTGCCGGTGCTGCCGAGCCGCGAGGAGTTCCCCTACGCGATCCGCCAGGTCTCCGAGGCGCTGAGCTCCAACGGCTCGACCTCGATGGGCTCGGTCTGCGCGTCGACCCTGTCGCTCCTCAACGCCGGAGTGCCGCTGCGCGCCCCGGTCGCGGGCATCGCGATGGGCCTCGTGTCCGACGTCGTCGACGGCCAGACCCGCTACGCGGCGCTGACCGACATCCTGGGCGCCGAGGACGCGCTCGGCGACATGGACTTCAAGGTCGCCGGAACCGCCGAGTTCGTCACGGCCATCCAGCTCGACACGAAGCTCGACGGCATCCCGTCGTCGGTGCTCGACGCCGCGCTCAAGCAGGCCAAGGACGCCCGCACCACGATCCTCGCGGTGCTCACGGCGGCCATCGACCAGCCCGACGAGATGGCCCCGACCGCGCCCCGCGTGATCTCGGTGCAGATCCCCGTCGACAAGATCGGCGAGCTGATCGGCCCCAAGGGCAAGACGATCAACGCGATCCAGGACGAGACCGGCGCCGACATCTCCATCGAGGAGGACGGCACCGTCTACATCGGAGCCGTCGACGGTCCGTCGGCCGAGGCCGCGCGCGCGCAGGTCAACGCCATCGCGAACCCGACCAACCCCGAGGTCGGCGAGCAGTTCCTCGGAACCGTCGTCAAGCTCGCGACCTTCGGCGCGTTCGTCTCGCTCCTCCCCGGCAAGGACGGACTGCTGCACATCAGCGAGGTCCGCAAGCTCGCCGGCGGCAAGCGCGTCGAGAACGTCGAGGACGTCCTCGGAGTCGGCCAGAAGCTGCTCGTCCAGATCACCAAGATCGACGACCGCGGCAAGCTGTCCCTCGCGCCCGTCGTGGCCGAGGAGGCCGAGGTCGAGGCTCCCGCCGAGAGCTGATCCCTCCTGCACGACCGTGACGCCCGTCCCACTCCGGTGGGGCGGGCGTCCGTCGTCGGCGGGGGCATGGGGTACGGTGGCGGGACCGCGCCGCACCGCCCCGACCGGAGGACTCCGTGACCGACCCGACGCCCCTGGCCACCGAGCCGGAGACGCCCCTCCTCTCACGCACCCTGGGTCGGACCGGCCTCCCCGTGCATCCGCTCGCCCTCGACGGCTCCGTCTTCGGCTGGGCCGCCGGGATCGACGACACCACCGAGGTGCTCGACGCGTTCGGCCGCCTCGGCGGCACCCTGATCTCGACCGCGGACCACTACGCGACCGGTCGGAGCGAGTACATGATCGGCCGCTGGCTCGAGCAGAGCGGGCTGCGCGAGCGGATGCTGGTCGCGACGAAGGTCGGCCGGCACCCGGACGCGCCGGGACTCGCCCCGGAGGACGTCCGCATCGCGATCGAGGGGAGCCTCGAGCGGCTCGGCACCCGGATCGACCTGCTCTCGTTCGACAGCGAGGACCCCGGGATCCCCATCGCCGACAGCCTGGCGGCGGTCGCGCCGTTCCTGGCGGACGGCTCGGTCGGCGCCCTGGGCGCCGCGCACTTCAGCGGAGCGGCGATCACGGCGCTGCACGAGACGGCGACCGCGTTCGCGCTGCCGTCGCTCTCGGCCGTCGTGTCGGAGTACAGCCTGATGGAGCGCCGGACCTACGAGACCGACGTCGCCCCCGAGGTGGTGCGGCTCGAGCTCGGCACCCTCGCGCGGCTGCCCCTGGCGAGCGGCTACCTCACCGGCGCCCTGCGCAGCCGCACGGACGAGCCGGAGTCGGCCCTGTTCGAGGCGGGCCTGGACTACGTCGGCCGCCACGGCTCCCGGGTGCTCGCTGCCCTCGACGAGATCGCCGGGGCCCACGGCACGGAGCCCGGCGTGGTCGCGCTCGCCTGGGTGCTCTCGCACCAGGAGGTCTCGGCGGCGATCGTCCGGGCGCGGAACGCCGCGGAGCTCGAGTCGCTGTTCGCGGCGGCCGCGCTCCCGCTGACCCGGAGCGACATCGCTCAGCTGGACCGCGTCTCCGCCTGAGGCTCTCGCCCGCTGGTCCGCCGCCGTCGAGCGCCGCGCCCCGCGCCGGGCTCGGAGCGGGGCGCGGCGAGGTTCAGCGGCGCAGGATGCGCGCCTCCCATGGGCCGAGCGTCGACCCGGTCGCACCGGCGACGTTGCCGAGGACCGTCTCGGCAGCCGCCCACTCCTCGAGCAGCGGCACGTCGATCGGCTCGCCGGACACGTTCCCGACGACGAGCAGCTCGCCCGGTCCGGTGCGCGTGAAGGCGAAGAGCGCGGGGTGCTCGGGCTCCAGCAGCGCGAAGCGGCCCAGCTGCACCGTCTCATCGGCGTGCCGCAGCGCGATCAGCGCCCGGTAGTACTCGAAGACCGACCGCTCGGCGGCCCGGTCAGCGGCGACGTTCACCTCGGCGGCGTTCGGGTTGACCGCGATCCACGGCTCGCCGGTCGTGAAGCCGGCCTGGGGGCCGTCGTCCCACTGCACCGGCGTGCGGGCGTTGTCGCGGCTCTGCGCGCGCAGCCCGGCGAGCACGGTCGCCGGGTCCTCGCCGCGCTCGTCGACGGCCTCGGCCCAGTAGTTCAGGGACTCGACGTCGCGGAAGTCCTCGATGCCGGCGAACGGGACGTTCGTCATCCCGATCTCGTCGCCCTGGTAGATGTACGGCGTGCCGCGCTGGAGGTGGAGGAGCGTCGCCCAGAGGGTCGCGGACTCGTAGCGGTGCGCGCCGTCGTCCCCGAAGCGCGAGACGAGACGCGGCTGGTCGTGGTTGCCGAGGTACAGGCTGTTCCAGCCGCGCTCGGCCAGGCCGTCCTGCCACCGCGCGAGGTTGGCCTTCAAGGCGACCAGGTCCAGCGGCACCGGGTGGAACTTGTCGACTCCGTGGTCGATGCCGACGTGCTCGAACTGGAAGACCATGTCGAGCTCACGCCGCTCGGGATCGGTCACGAGCACCGCCTCCTCGAGGGTGACACCGGGCATCTCGCCGACGGTGAGGAAGGAGCCCTCGCGGTGCGCGAACACGGCCTCGTGCATCTCGCGGAGGTACTCGTGGAGCCGCGGACCCACCCCTCCGACGATGCCCGCGCCGCCCTGCTCGCCGTCGACGGCTCCGACGTCCTTCGAGACGAGGTTGATCACGTCCATCCGGAAGCCGTCCACTCCGCGGTCGAGCCAGCGGTTCATCATCGCGTGCACCGCGTGCCGCACCTCGGGGTTCTCCCAGTTGAGGTCCGGCTGCTGCACCGCGAAGAGGTGGAGGAAGTACTCGTCCGTCGCCGGGTCGAGCGTCCAGGCCGGGCCGGAGAAGTAGGAGCGCCAGCCGTTCGGCTCGGCGACGTCGAGGCCGGCGCCGGCGGCCGCCTCGAGCTCGCGGCCGGGCTCGGCCGAGCGGCGCCCGCGGCGCCACCAGTACCAGTCGCGCTTCGGGTCCTCCTGCGAGGAGCGGGACTCGACGAACCAGGCGTGCTCGTCGCTCGTGTGGTTGACCACGAGGTCCATCACGATGCGGATGCCGCGCTCGTGGGCCTCCGCGAGGAGCAGGTCGAACTCCTCCAGCGTCCCGAACCGCGGGTCGATGTCCTCGTAGTCCGAGATGTCGTAGCCGTTGTCGTGCTGCGGCGACGGGTAGACCGGCGAGAGCCAGATCACGTCGACCCCCAGGTCGGCGAGGTGGTCGAGCTTCGAGCGGATGCCGCCCAGGTCGCCGATGCCGTCGCCGTTCGAGTCCGCGAACGAGCGCGGGTAGATCTGGTACACGACGGCGCTCGTCCACCAGGGCGCGGACGTCTCCCGCTCGGGGGAGTCGGAGGTCGGGGCGGTCCTCGCGCGACGGCGCCAGGAACTCGGCCACCGCGTCCTGCATCTGCGCGTGCCCCGCCTCGATCTCGGCCGCGGTGACGCTGC
>NZ_PSTO01000050.1:0-21254 GCF_002930975.1 Rathayibacter sp. AY1A3
CCCGAGGACGACACCCAGGAGTCCGACCCGCGCGTCGTCTGACCCGTTGCCCCCGCACCGACGCCCCGGTGCCGTCCGGCCCGGGGCGTCGGTGCGGGGGCAACGGGTCAGACGACGCGCGGGTCGGACTCCTGGGTGTCGTCCTCGGGGATGTGGACGTCCTGGACGGTCACGTTGATCTCGGCGACCTCCATGCCGGCGATGTGCTGGATGGCGTCGGCGACGGCGGAGCGCACGTCCTCGGCGACCTTCTGCAGCGGCGCGGGGTACTCGGCGACGATGGTGATGTCGGCGGCGACCTGGCGCTCGCCGACCTCGACCTTGACGCCCTGGCCGCGGTCGTCGTTGCCGATCGCATTGCGGATGGCGCCGATCGCTCGGGCCGCTCCTCCGCCGAGGGCGTGGACGCCCGGGACCTCGCGCGCGGCGATGCCGGCGACCTTGGCGATGACGCCGTCCTCGATCACGGTGCGTCCGGATCCGGTGCTGGTCTGACGGGTGGTGGTCGCGGTGGTCTCGGCCATGGTCTCCTCTTTCGCTCGGGGCCCGATCGCTCGATCAGGCGGGGTATGCAGGTAGGACGCTCCCTCGACGCCGAACGTCACGGTCGGATCCGGCCCGCCCAGGCAACTGCCAGAGAGGCGGGCCGGGCCGGGCCGGTCCTCTCAGGAACGCGGTCGACGCCCGTCGATTCGCCCTCGGCCCGGTGCTGTGGTGGCATGGAGCCGTGACCGACGCGACCGCCCCGCAGGCGCCCCTCCCCGATCGGACGGCCGCGCGCATGCGCCCGCGCGCCCTGCTCGTCCTGGCCCTGATCGGCGCGGTCGGCGGGACCCTGTCGGGCGCGTTCGGCGTCGGCGGCGGGATCGTGATGGTGCCGATGCTGATCGCGTGGGCCGGGATGGACCAGCGCCGCGCCTCCGCCACCTCGCTGCTCGCGATCGCTCCGACCTCGGTCGCCGGAGCGTTCGGCTACGCCCTCGCCGGCCAGGTCGCCTGGGTCCCGGCGGCGGTGATCGCGGCCGCGGCGATGCTCGGGGCGGTGGCCGGATCCTGGCTGCTCGCGCGGCTGCCTCTGGGCGTGCTGCGCTGGATGTTCGTGGCGCTGCTCGTGGCCGCGGCGGTGCGGATGGCCGTGTTCGGCTCGAACGACACCGGCGACGTCGCCGAGGGCTGGGGCGTGTGGCCCGGATTCGCGGGGCTCGGCATCGGGATGGGCGTCGCCTCCGGCCTCTTCGGCATCGGCGGCGGAGCGATCGCCGTGCCGGTCCTGGTCGGCGCCTTCGGGCTCGCGGACCTCCTGGCCAAGGGCACCTCGCTCGCCGCGATGATCCCCACGGCGGTCACCGGCTCGATCGCGAACGCCCGGCGCGGCCTGCTCGACGTGCGCGCGGGCCTCGTGGTCGGGCTCACCGCCACGGCGTTCTCCTTCGCCGGAGTGGCGCTCTCCTTCCTCCTGCCTGCGCGCGTGTCCGGGATCCTCTTCGCGGTCCTCCTCCTGCTCGCGGCGGTGCAGCTCGCCCTCCGCGGGCGGCGCCGCTGAGCCCTGCACGACGCGGACCCCCGCCGTCAACGCCCTGTCCGATCCGTCGCAGACGCTCGTAGCGTCGTCGCGATCGGGCGCGGGCCCGGAGGGGCGGGAGCACGATGGACCAGCAGCAGCAGCGCGATCAGCAGCACCGGCAGCAGCGGCGAGGGGGCGGCGCGAGCCTGCACCGGGACGTCGCACCCGGGGTGCACCGGCTCGAGCACGCCTGGACGAACCTCTACCTGATCGAGGAGGCGGGCCGGTTGACCGTCGTCGACGCCGGTCTCCCGAGGACGTGGCCGCACCTGGTCCGCGCGCTGGAGGTGCTCGGCCGCTCGCTCGGCGACATCGACGCCCTCGTGCTGACCCACGCGCACTTCGACCACCTCGGCGTCGCCCGCAGCCTCGTCCGCCGGGGCGTCCCCGTCCACCTGCACGCGGCCGACCAGCCGCTCGCCGCGCAGCCCTACTCCTACCGCCGCCAGCGCACGCCGTTCGTGTACCCGCTGCTGCACCCCTCCGCGATCCCGGTGCTCGGAGCGATGGCCCGTGCGGGCGCGCTCGCGGTGCCGCCCGTGCACGGGACCCTGCCGCTGACCGCCGGAGCGGTGCTCGACGTGCCCGGATCGCCCCGCGTGCTCGCGACTCCGGGGCACACCGACGGGCACGTCTCGCTGCACCTGCCCGAGCGCGACGCGGTGATCGGCGGAGACGCCCTGGTCACGCTCGACCCCTACTCCGCGCGCACCGGCCCGCACCTGGTCGCGCGCGCCGCGACCGCCGACACGGCGCAGTCCCTCGACTCGCTGCGGGTCCTCGCCGGGACCGGGGCGCGGACACTCCTGCCCGGCCACGGCGCGCCCTGGCGCCTGGGCGTCGCGGCGGCGGCCGAGCTCGCGGCGCGGACGCCGATCGCCTAGGGCGCGCCGCCGCAGGCCGCTCAGAGGCCGGTGGCCTGCCTCCCCGGCCGACCCGGCCCCGCAGCCGTGGCACCATCGGAGGTGATGTCGATCCCCGGTCCCGCATGAGCGCGGTCAGCTACCAGGCCGCGTCGATCCCCCTCCGCCTGGCCAGCGCCGGCATGGTCGTCGCCCTCCCCGTCCTCGCCGTCGAGCGTCTCGGCGACGTCGCGCTCGGCGGCGCCCTGACCGGAGCGGCGCTCTTCCCCGCCGTGATCGCCGCGCCGCTCGTCGGCACGGTGCTCGACCGGGTCCGCCGCCCCCGCCGGCTCCTGGTCGGCGCCGCGCTCACGACCGCCGTCGCCTTCGCGGTCGCCGCCTTCCTCGGCGAGGTGCCGACGCCGCTCATCGTGGTGCTGCTGCTCCTCGCGGGGCTCGCGACGCCCGTCTACATGGGCGGCATGTCGAGCTTCGTCACGAGCGCCATCCCGGAGCCGCGCCGCGCCTACGCGCAGGACTCGCTCTCGTACACGGTCGCCTCGATCAGCGGGCCGGCCATCGTGGGCCTCGCGGTCGAAGTCGGGGGAGCGCGGACCGCGATGCTCGCCATGGCGGTCCTCGCCCTCATCGGCGTCGTCGGGTCGCTCGGCCTCGCCATGGAGGCCCGTCCGGCGCCGACCGTCGGCGTGCTGCGGACGATCGTCGCGGGCGTCACCCACCTCGTGCGGCACCGTCCGATCGCGGTGGTCACCTCGGCGGGCACCCTCAGCCAGGTCGCGGGCGGAGCGGCGGGAGTCGCGGCGATCAGCCTCTCGGTGGAGCGGCTGGGCAGCACCGACGCCGCCGCGTGGATCCTGACCGCCTTCGCCGTGGGCGGCCTGCTCGGCGCCCTCGCCGTGGCGGCCCGCCGCTGGACCCGCCGTCCGCCGGCGTGGACCATGGGCGCCGCCTACATCGCGACCGGCGCCGTCCTCCTGGTCGCCGTCCCCGACCTGGGCGTCGTCGTGGCGATCGCCGCCTTCGCGGTCGCGGGCGTCTTCACGGCACCCTCGAACGCGGCGATGCTGCTGCTGCGCGACCAGGAGAGCCCCGCCGCCGTCCGCTCGCAGGTCTTCACGATCGGCGCGGGGCTGCGCTCCGCCGCCGCGGCCGTCGGCGCCGTGCTGGCGGGAGCGGCGGCCGGCCTCGGAGCCTCCTGGCTCGTCGCGGGGATCGCCGTGGTCTGGATCGGCTCCGGCCTGCTCCTGCGCCTGTTCCCCGCGCGCGACCGCGACTGACCCCGGCCGCGCGCGGAGCGCTCGGCGGGACCGGCACCACCCCGCGCGGGGATCGCGATCAGGCCGCGACGCCCGCCAGCGTGCCCGTGCTCGGCCCGTTCGGGTCGGTGATCATGCAGTTGATCGTCCGGTCGCCCGTGCCCCAGCTCTCGGCGGTCGGGTAGTAGTAGCTGAAGTCGTACGCCGAGTCCTGGTAGCCGATCCCGGTGAACGACTCGAACGCCGTGACGCAGTCGGTCTCGGCCTGCTCCGTCGCGACGGACTCGCCCGGGTACTCGTCGGCGTCGGCCATCGTCAGGTTCTGGAACACCTCGTAGACGTGCGGGTCGGTGCAGGGCACGGTCGGCACGTCGGTGACCTCGGTCGCCTCCTCGCTGAGCTCGCCGTTCAGGCAGTCGCCCACGCGCAGCTGGAAGACGTCGGTCGTCCCGCCCTCGGTGATCTCCCCGGTCTCGTCGTCGCGGGTCTCGCCTCCCATCAGGCCGTTCAGGCCCGAGCAGCCGGTCAGGCCAAGGGTGAGGGCCGCGCCGGCGGCCAGGACGAGGGCGGTTCTGCGGCGGTTCATGACGACTCCCGGGATCTGCTGCACGGAGGTGTTCCTGTGACGGCTCCCAGGCTAGGGGTGCAGGGCATCCGTCCCGAGGGGGATGCACTCGATCCGGATCTCCACTTTCCGGAGTAGCGGACGCTCAGCCCGGTCCGGTCGAATGGGGTCATGGCTCAGAAGACGGTCGCAGACCAGCTCATCGCTCAGCTCATCGACGCCGGCGTCTCCCGCATCTACGGGATCGTCGGCGACTCGCTGAATCCGATCGTCGACGCGGTGCGCCGCAGCGGCGGATCCGAGAAGGGAGGCATCGACTGGATCCACGTGCGCAACGAGGAGGCGGCCGCCTTCGCCGCCGGCGCGGAGGCGCAGCTCACCGGGCGCCTCGCCGTCTGCGCCGGCAGCTGCGGCCCCGGCAACCTGCACCTCATCAACGGCCTCTACGACGCGCACCGCTCCTCCGCCCCGGTGCTCGCCATCGCGAGCCACATCCCCAGCAACGAGATCGGCTCGTCCTACTTCCAGGAGACGCACCCGGACAGGCTCTTCGTCGAGTGCTCGAACTACCGCGAGCTGATCTCGACCGCCGCCCAGGCTCCGCGGGTCGTGAACGCCGCGATGCGCAGCGCGGTGGCGCTCCGCGGAGTCGCCGTGGTCACCCTCCCCGGCGACATCGCCGAGCTGGAGGCGGTCGACGGCTTCCCCGCGTTCGTGCTGCCGTCGATGCCCGTCCTGGTCCCCGCCGACGCCGACGTCCGCGCCCTCGCGGCTGCGATCGACCAGGCGCGGACCGTCGCGATCTTCGCGGGCGCCGGAGTGCAGAACGCGCACGACGAGGTCGTCGCCTTCGCCGAGCTGGTGGGCGCGCCCGTCGGGCACAGCCTGCGCGGCAAGGAGTGGATCCAGTACGACAACCCCTACGACGTCGGCATGACGGGCCTCCTCGGCTACGGAGCGGCTCACGCCGGCATGCACGACGCCGACCTGCTCCTCCTCCTCGGCACCGACTTCCCCTACGAGCAGTTCCTCCCTGACGCCTCGAAGGTCGTGATCGCTCAGGTCGACAGCGACGCCTCGAAGCTCGGGCGCCGCGTCAGCGTCGCGCACCCCGTCCACGGCGACGTGGCGGCGACCCTCACCGCGCTGAGCCCGCTCGTGCAGCGGAAGGACCACCGCTTCCTCGACAAGACGCTGAAGAAGCACGAGAAGCTGGTCACCGGAGTCGTCGGGAAGTACACCGAGGTCGGCACGCGCAGCCCGATCCACCCCGAGCTCGTCGCCTCCACGCTCGACGGCCTGCTCTCCGAGGACGCGATCGTCACCGCCGACACCGGCATGGGCAACGTCTGGCAGGCCCGCTACATCACCCCCAACGGGAAGCGGCGCCTGCTCGGCTCGTACATGCACGGGTCGATGGCGAACGCGCTGCCGCAGGCGGTCGGCGCGCAGCTCTCGCACCCCGGTCGCCAGGTCGTCTCGCTGAGCGGCGACGGCGGGCTCTCCATGCTGATGGGCGAGCTGGTCACGGTCGCCGCCTACCGGCTGCCCGTGACGATCGTCGTGTTCAACAACTCCACGCTCGGGCTGGTGAAGGTCGAGATGCTGGTCGACGGCTTCCCGGACTTCGCCGTCGACGTGCCGATGGTCGACTACGCGAAGGTGGCGGAGGCGATCGGCATCCGCGGAATCCGCGTCGAGGACCCGCGCGACGTGGAGGAGGCCCTCCGCTCGGCGCTCGCCGACGGCGGCCCGGTCCTCGTCGACGTGGTGACGGATCCGCTCGCCCTCTCGCTCCCGCCCACGATCACGGGCGCGCAGGTGAAGGGCTTCGCGCTGGCGGTCTCGAAGATCGTGATGAACGGAGGAGCGGGCGAGGCCGTCGCGCTGGCCCGCACCAACATCAAGCACGCTCTCCGATGATCGACGCCCGAGCGCTCGCGAGCGGCACCTGGTTCGTCCGGGGCTCCTCGCTGCCGCTCTGGCGCTCGCGGTCGGGGGTGGCGATCACGTACGCGCCGCTCCCGACCGGCGGGATCGGCGACGTCGTCAGCTGGCGCGGCCGCACGCGCTCGCACTACGTGGTCGGCATCGACACCCCCGACCCGCACGATCCGTCCGGCTTCCGCTGGCGCGGCGTCGAGCCGCTGACCCTCCTCGCCCGCAGCCGCTGGTCGTTCGTGGCCGCCGACGAGGAAGCGGGCTGGGCGCTCACCCGCTTCGCCCGGACGCCGTTCACGCCCGCCGGCGTCGACGTGTACGTCCGCAAGCCGCACCCGGCCCGCGGCGTCCTCGCGGCGGCGCTCGCCGCCTGCGCCGCCGACCCGCGCACGTCCGCGCTGCGCCCGCGCCTCTTCGAGGTCGCGCCCTGACTCCTGAGCGCGCGCCCTCCCGTGAGGCGTCACGAACGGCCGTCACCCTGCCCGGATGACGACCGTTCGCGACCCCTCGGCGGTCGTCGATGCGGAGCCCGGTCGGCGAGTGCTCGTCGCAGGCGCTCGACGGAGCGCTCGGGGTGGGGGACGAACTCGGCGCCGACGATGCGGACGCCGCGGACCCCGATCGAGGCGAGGTCGTCGTAGCGGCCGAGGTCGCGCGCGAAGCGCCGGTTGCTGGTGCGATGATCGTCGCCCTCGTACTCCCACGCGACCCGCTCCGCGGGGTACCAGCCGTCCGGCCGCCCGACGAAGACCCCGTCGGAGTCGAACAGCGGCTCCTGCAGCACCGGCTCCGGGAGCCCCGCCCGCATGGACGCGAGCCGGAACCGCGACTCCTGCCGCGACTCCGCCCCGTCGCGCACCAGAGCGAGCGCGGCGCGGAGTCGCACCGAGCCCCGACCGCGGAAGGCCGACACGCGCTCCCGCAGGTCGGGCAGAGGCACCCAGGGCCGTCGATCCGCCGGATCGCCGACGACCGGCGTGCGCACCAGCGCGTCGCCCACCGCGACGAGGTCGTCCGGCTCGAGGAGCGCGGAGAGATGGCAGAAGAGCGAGGCCGGATCGGTGAGGGGCAGTCCGCGGCGCAGGACGCGGCGGACGTCGGGATCGGCGAGGGCGTGGCCGACGACGTTCCGGTGCCGGGGAGCGCGTCCCGGCCGGCGGACGCTGACGTGCACCGGCTCGTCCGCAGCGGCGGGCGGGAGGTCGAGCGGCCAGAGCCGCGCCGCCGTCACGTGGCTCAGGAGAGCCTGCGGACCGACCAGCGCGAGGAGCGCCTGCGCGCGCAGGCGCGGGTCGGGGTCGGGGTCGGCGGTGCGGACCCCGTGGAAGGGCCGGTGGAGGTCGGAGCTGCGGAGCCGCCCGCGGCTCAGTCCGCTCGCGCGAGCGTCAGCGACGGTGAAGGCGCGGCCGCGGAGTCCGATCGGAAGCGGCGAGGGATCGTGCATCCGGCCACTGTCCCGCCTCCCGATCCTCGTGAACCGGTTCTCCACAGGTCGGATCCTGCGCCCCTCCCGCTCGACCGCGTCCAGGCGTCACGAACGGCCGTCATCCCGCTCGGATGACGACCGTTCGTGACCCCTCGGCGGGCCCCTGAAGCCCGCCGGGCGCGTCACTCGCCGAGCGTGATCGCCTGCGCCTCGACGAGCTCGGGCTCGGGCTCGTGGGCGTCGGCGCGGGCCAGGGTGCGGCGTCCGAGCAGCACGATCAGCGCGGCGACGGCGACGGCTCCGGCCGCGGCGTACATCGGGAAGGCCGGCGAGATCGCCGCGGCCAGGGCGGAGGCGGCGGGCGGGGCGATCGCGCCGCCGAGGAAGCGGACGCCGGAGTAGGCGGACGAGGCGACGGAGCGGGGCAGGTCGGTCGCCTCCATCACGCACTCGGTGAGCACCGTGTTGACGACTCCGAGCAGCAGGCCGCCGACGATGATGCAGACGATCAGGCCGACGCGCGACGAGATCACGAGGCCGCCGGCGATCAGGTCGAGCGCGAGCAGCAGCAGCACCGAGCGCAGCACGACGGTGCGCGGGAGGCGCCTGGTGAGCAGCGGAGCGACGAACACGGAGGTGATCGCCACGCCCAGGCCCCAGCCGAAGAACGTGAAGCCGAGGCCCATCTCGTCCAGCCCGAGCGGGTAGGGCGTGTAGGCGAGCAGCACGAAGAAGCCGATGTTGTAGAACAGGGCGGCGCCCGCCAGCGTGCGGATGGCCGGGACCTTGAGGGCCGCGAAGGGCGCCGAGAGCGGAGTCGGAGCGGGCCTCGGGCCGTCCTCGCGCAGGAGCGTCGCGATGGCGATGAAGCCGACGGCCATCAGCACGGCGGTCCCGAAGAACGGGCCGCGCCACGAGACGCTGCCGAGGAGCCCGCCGAGCAGCGGGCCGATGGCGATGCCGATGCCCAGCGCGGCCTCGTAGAGCACGATCGCCGCGGAGGAGCCTCCGCTCGCCGCGCCGACGATGGTCGACAGGGCGGTCGAGATGAACAGCGCGTTGCCGAAGCCCCAGCCCGCGCGGAAGCCGATGACGCCCTCGACGCTGCCCGCCGTGCCGGCGAGCGCGGCGAACACCACGATCAGCACCAGGCCGATCATGAGGGTCTTCTTGGCGCCGATGCGGCTGGAGAGCCAGCTGGTGAAGAACATCACGACGCCGGTGATGACGAGGTAGCTCGTGAAGAGAAGCGAGGTCTCGGTCGGAGTCGCCTGCAGGCTCTCGGCGATGGCCGGGAGGATCGGGTCGACCAGGCCGATCCCCATGAAGGCGATCACCGCGGCGAAGGCGACGGCCCAGACGGCCAGCGGCTGCTTCAGGATCGAGCCCTGGGCGGGCGAGTGGGGGGAGGTGGTCACGGCGTGGAGCCTTTCTCGGGGGAGGAGGGGACGGGGGTGCCGGCGATGCGGGCGACGCGGGCCTCGACGAGGGTCGCGGCGCGCTCGAGGGCGAGGCGGTCGTCCTCGTCGAGGTCCTCGAACAGCGGGGCCAGGGCGGCCTCGAGGCGGAGACGGTGCTCGGCGAGGGCGTCGAAGCCGGCGGGAGTGCCCTCGATCAGCCAGGCGCGGCCGTCGCCGGCGTCGTGGACGCGGCGGATCCAGCCGGCCTCGTCGAGCCGGGCGATGATGCCGGTCATCGTCGGCTGGGTGACGCGGACCCGCTCGGCGAGCTCGCCGAGGCGGGAGGGGGAGGCGGTGCGCAGCTCGGCGAGCGTCGACCAGACGGCTCCGGACTGCGCACCGAGCCCGGTCGCGCCGCTCGCCCGGCCCGCGAACCGCGTGAGGGCGGTGGCGGCGGAGGCGAGACGCACGGGGGCACTGGGATCGGGCACGAGAAACAATATAGCACGCCTATGTAGTTCAGTGGTGGGTGCCACGAGTCCGCCCTCCATCGGGCGCACTCACTGACGTTCTCCTCCGCTTCTGTGACAGGATCGTCCGTATTCGCGCGTCCACTCCCGCGATCACCGACGGAAAGAGAAGTCATGTCCCCCAGCGAGCACGACGTCGTCATGATCGGAGCCGGTGCCACCGGACTCACCGCGGCGCTCCGGCTGCAGCAGCACGGCCTCGACGTCGTCGTCGTCGAGGCGCGCGAGCGCGTGGGCGGGCGGCTCGAGACCCGCGTGGTCGACGGGCAGCTCCTCGAGCTCGGCGGCCAGTGGGTCTCGCCGGACCAGACGGCGCTCCTCGAGACCCTCGACGAGCTCGGCCTCGGCACCTACTCCCGCTACCGCGAGGGCGAGAGCGTCTACATCGGCGCCGACGGCTCCGCCCGCCGCTTCACCGGCGACATCTTCCCGGGGAGCGAGCGCACCGAGTCCGAGATCTCCCGTCTGATCGAGGTGCTCGACCGCCTCGTCGCCGAGACGGATCCGGCGGCGCCGTGGACGCACCCGCTCGCCCGCGACTACGACCGCATCACCTTCGCCGCCTGGCTGGAGCAGCAGAGCGACGACGAGGAGGCACGGGCCAACATCGCCCTCTTCCTCGCCGACGCCATGCTCACCAAGCCGGCGCACGCCTTCTCCCTCCTCCAGGCGCTCCTCATGGCCGCGAGCGCGGGGAGCTTCAGCAACCTGGTCGACGCCGACTTCATCCTCGACAAGCGCGTGATCGGCGGCCTCCAGCAGGTCCCGGAGCGGCTCGCCGAGCGCCTCGGCGCCGAGCGCGTCCTGCTCGGGCACCCGGTCCGCTCCGTCCGCCACGGCGACGACGGGGTCGAGGTGCGCGCCGACGGCGCCGTCCTCCGCGCCCGCCGCGCGATCGTCGCCGTGCCGCCGAACCTCGTCGGCCGCATCTCGTTCGACCCGCCGCTCCCGCGCCTGCGGCAGCAGGCCCTGCAGCACCAGTCGCTCGGCCTCGTGATCAAGGTGCACGCCACGTACGCCACGCCCTTCTGGCGCGCCGACGGCCTCTCCGGCACCGCGTTCAGCCCGCACTCGCTCGTGCACGAGGCCTACGACAACTCGAACCACGGGGAGGAGCGCGGCACCCTGGTCGGCTTCGTCTCGGACGAGAAGGCCGACCGCGTGCTCGCGCTCGACGAGGCGGTGCGGAAGGCCGCGATCCTCGACTCGCTCGCCGCCTACTTCGGCCCGGCCGCGCTCGATCCGGTCGTCTACTACGAGAGCGACTGGGCGTCCGAGGAGTGGACGCAGGGCGCGTACGCCGCGAGCTTCGACCTGGGCGGGCTGACCCGGTACGGCGCGCTGCAGCTGGAGCCGGTGGGTCCGCTCCGCTTCGGCACGAGCGACCTCGCCGCCGAGGGCTACCAGCACGTCGACGGCGCCATCCGCGTCGGCAGGCGCCTGGCACAGGAGATCATCGACGAGGACGGCGCGACCGCACCGGCCCCCCAGCGCGAAGGAGCACAGCCCGCATGAGCACCCACTACGCCGTGATCGACCCGGCCACGGGAGAGACCCTCCGCGAGTACCCGACCCTCGGCGACGCCGAGCTGACCGCGGCGATCGGCTCGGCGCAGGACTCGTACTCCTCGTGGTCGCGGACCGTGCCCGTCGCGACCCGCGCGGCGCTGATCGCCCGCGTGGCAGAGCTGCACGTCGAGCGCGCCGACGAGCTCGCGGCGATCATCGTCCGCGAGATGGGCAAGCCGCTCGACCAGGCGCAGGGCGAGGTCGGCTTCGCCGCCGACATCTACCGCTACTACGCCGAGAACGGCGAGGCCTTCCTCGCCGACGAGCCGATCGAGCTCGCCGAGGGCACCGGCTCCGCGCTGATCCGCCGCGCCGGGCTGGGCGTGCTGCTGGGCATCATGCCGTGGAACTTCCCCTACTACCAGGTGGCCCGCTTCGCCGGCCCGAACGTGGTCGCGGGCAACACGATCCTGCTCAAGCACGCGCCGCAGTGCCCGGAGTCGGCCGCCGCCATCGCCGACATGTTCCGCACCGCGGCCGAGGAGCTGGGTGCGCCCGCCGGCGTCTACGTGAACCTCTACGCCACGAACGAGCAGGCCGCGACCGTCATCGCCGACCCCCGGGTCCAGGGCGTCTCCGTCACCGGTTCCGAGCGAGCCGGCGCGGCCGTCGCGGAGCTCGCGGGCCGGCACCTGAAGAAGGTCGTGCTCGAGCTCGGCGGCTCCGACCCGTTCGTGCTCCTGTCGACCGACGACCTCGACAAGGCGGTCGAGGACGCGGTCGCCGCGCGCCTGGACAACAACGGCCAGTCCTGCAACGCCGCGAAGCGCTTCATCGTGATCGACGAGCTGTACGACGCGTTCGCCGAGAAGTTCACGGAGGCGTTCACTCGCGCCCAGCCGGCCGATCCGTTCGCGGAGGGCACCCTCCTCGGCCCGCTCTCCTCCTCCGCCGCGACGGAGCGACTCGAGGCGCAGCTGGCGGCCGCGCGCGAGCAGGGGGCCACCGTCCGCGCCAGCGGCGAGGTGACCGGCAACTTCTTCCCGCCCGCCGTGCTCGAGGGCGTCACGCCCGAGATGGACGCCTACCGCGAGGAGTTCTTCGGCCCCGTCGCCGCGCTCTACCGCGTCCGCGACGAGGACGAGGCGATCGCCCTCGCGAACGACACCCCCTACGGCCTCGGCTCCTACCTCTACACGACCGACCAGGAGCAGGCGCTGCGCCTGGCGGACCGGATCGACGCCGGCATGGTCTGGATCAACCTCGTCCTCGGCGACGCGGCCGAGCTGCCCTTCGGCGGCGTGAAGCGCTCGGGCACCGGCCGCGAGATGGGCCGCCCCGCCCTCGAGGAGTTCGTGAACAAGAAGCTCATCCGCATCGCGTGAGACGGGCGCGGGCCGGGCCCCGGAGTCGATCCGGAGCCCGGCCCGCAGCCGCTCGGCGTGCGCCCGCTCACTTCTTCGTCAGCGACGACTCCTTGTGCGCGGCCTTCGCGTCGGTCTTGTCGCTCTGCACGATCCAGTAGGGCTCGTCGTCCGAGGCGTTGAACTTCTGCCCCTCGAACTGGAACTCCTTGGTCTTCTTCTCGACCAGCTCGCCGTGGGTCTCGCCCTGCGAGGTGTTCCAGCTGATCTTGTCGCCCTTCTTCACGAGGCGGCTCCTCTCTCTCGGTCGCGCCGGAGCGCGGTGGTCCCCTCGCGCGGGAGCGCGATGGTGGTGGTGACGTCGACGATCGCCGGGGCGGCGGGCGCCGACGAGAAGCCGAACCGCACGGGCGGCGAGAGCGGGCGCAGCGGGCCGAGGTCCTCCTCCGCCAGCACGGCGTGGACGCCCTCGACGCGGCGGATCGCCCGCACGCCGTAGTACTCGCGGCGTCCGTACCCTGCCGACCCGGCCGTGCTCACTCCGCGGACGAGCAGGGAGGCGACCGGCGAGATCGCGGTCAGCCATGCCGGGTGCTCGGCGAGCGGTCGCGGAACGATCCGCAGCAGCCGGCCGAGCGCAGTGAGACCGCCGAGCTCCAGTCGCACCGCGAGCGGTCCGGCCGCGACGGACAGGCCGCCCGCGATCCTCCGCCACGACACCGGCGCGATCCGCACCTCGTCGAACGCGTACGTCGACCCGATGAAGTCCGCGACCTCGCGGGTCGGTGCGATCAGGACGCGGTGGCCGTCGCCGTCCTCGACCATCGCGTCGGCGAACGGGCCGAAGGGGGTGTCCTCCCAGAGGCCCAGCACGATCCTCGTGCCCGAGGACGTGCCGAACCCCGCGATGCGCCCGCCGAAGCGGAGGAGCCGCGGGGTCCGGCCGGTCATCAGGAGGCCGAGCGCAGCAGCGTGAACGAGCCGTCGCGGACGATCAGCGTGGTGACCTCGCCCTCGACGACCTGCTCCGGGTCGCTCGAGGCGGCCAGCGTCCACTCGGCGCCGGGCGCCTCGGGAACTGTGAACTCGACGCCGTTCTCCGCCGCGTTCAGCAGCAGGGCGAAGCTCGCGCTGCCCCCGTGCTCGAACACGAAGGTGATCGAGCGGGCGTCGGGGTTGTCCCAGTCCTCGTCGGCGAAGCCCTGCGCGTCGGAGCGGAGGATGTCGACCGTGTCGGGGCCGCCGTCGCCGGGGGCGCGGCGGAACCACTTCGGGCGCAGCGCCGGCTCCGCGGCGCGGAGGGCGATCAGCTCGCGGGTGAAGGCGAGCAGCTCGCGGTCCGCGTTCTCCCAGTCGAACCACGAGATCTCGTCGTCCTGGCAGTAGGCGTTGTTGTTGCCGCCCTGCGTGCGGGCGATCTCGTCGCCGCCCAGGATCATCGGCACGCCGGCCGAGAGCAGCAGCGTCGCGAGGAAGTTGCGGCGCATGCGGTCGCGGCGCTCGTTGACCGCCTCGTTCTCGGTCGGGCCCTCGGCGCCGTTGTTGGAGGAGCGGTTGTCGCTCTCGCCGTCGTTGTTGTCCTCGCCGTTGGCCGCGTTGTGCTTGCGCGAGTACGCGGTGAGGTCGGCGAGGGTGAAGCCGTCGTGCGCGGTGACGAAGTTGATGCTGGAGACCGGCGAGCGGCGGTCGGCCTCGTACACGTCGGGGGAGCCGAGGACGCGCTGCGCGGTCGTGCCGAGCACCGAGTCGGCGCCGTTCCAGAAGTCGCGCACGTCGTCGCGGAACTTCCCGTTCCACTCCGACCAGTCCGCGGGGAAGCCGCCGACCTGGTAGCCGGCGGTGTCCCACGGCTCGGCGATCATCTTGACGGGCGCGAGCACCGGGTCCTGCGCGATCAGGTCGAGGAAGGCGCTGTGCACCTCGGCCTCGCCGGTCTGGCGGGTGAGGGTGGTGGCGAGGTCGAAGCGGAAGCCGTCGATGTGCATCTCGGTCACCCAGTAGCGCAGCGAGTCCATGATCAGACCGAGCGCGGCCGGGTGGGCGACGTTGAGGCTGTTGCCGGTGCCGGTGGTGTCGAAGTAGTTCGCGCGGTCCTCCTCCACCAGTCGGTAGTAGGAGCCGTTGTCGATGCCCTTGAACGAGAGGGTGGGGCCCTTGTCGTTGCCCTCGGCGGTGTGGTTGTAGACCACGTCGAGGATGACCTCGAGGCCGGCCTCGTGGAACGCCTTGACCATGGCCTTGAACTCGTCGACCTGCGAGCCGTCGTCCCCGGCGTGCGAGTACTCGTTGTGCGGCGCGAAGAAGCCGAGGGAGTTGTAGCCCCAGTAGTTGCGCAGGCCCTTCTCCTCGAGGTGCGAGTCCTGCACGAACTGGTGCACGGGGAGCAGCTCGACCGAGGTCACGCCCAGGTCGGTGAAGTGCTTGATCGCGGCGGGGTGCGCGAGGCCGCGGTAGGTGCCGCGGATGTCCTCGGGCACGTCGGGGTGCAGCTTCGTGAAGCCCTTCACGTGCACCTCGTAGACGACGGTCTCCTCGAGCGGGATGCGCGGCGCGGTGTCGCCGCTCCAGTCGAAGGAGTCGGGGTCGGTGACGACGCAGCGGGGGACCGCGTGCGCGGAGTCGGCGTCATTGCGGGAGTCGGCGTCCTCGTAGAACTGGCCGAAGACGTCCTCGGACCAGGTGTACGAGCCCTCGATCGCGGTGGCGTGCGGGTCGAGGAGGAGCTTGGCGGCGTTGTGGCGGAGGCCGTTGGCGGGGTCCCAGGGGCCGTCGACGCGCAGTCCGTAGCGGGTGCCGATGCCCATCTCGCGGACGAGGCCGTGGAAGACGTGGCCGGTCCGCTCGGTGAGGGCGACGCGGGTCTCTGCTCCGGACTCGTCGAAGAGGCAGACCTCGACGCTGTCCGCGGTCTCGGAGTAGACGGCGACGTTGGCGCCGGCGTCGCCGCGGAGGGAGACGCCGAGGGGATACGGGAAGGAACGGGGGGATGCGGGCATGCGTCCATCCTGACCGGGCGGCTCCGGGAGCTTCGCGCCCTTGTCGCCGCGCCCGCCTCCCGCTAATCTTCCAGGCCCTCCCTTCGACACGGCGCCCTCCGCGGGCATATAGTCAGCTGGCTTACTAAATCATCGGAGGAGAGCGTCGTGCGCAACCGCAAGTGGATCGGGCTGGTCGTCATCAGCCTCGGAGTGGCGACGATCATCGTCGACTCGACCATCGTCAACGTCGCCATCCCGTCGATCGTCGCCGATCTCGGGATCACCTCGACCCAGGTGCAGTGGGTGCAGGAGTCGTACACGCTCGTGTTCGCCGCGCTCCTGCTGGTCTTCGGCACCCTCGCCGACCGCTGGGGCCGGCGCCGCGTGCTGATCGTCGGCGTCTCGCTCTTCGCGCTCTCCTCCGTCGCGGCGGCCCTCGCTCCGACCGGCGACCTGCTGATCCTCTCCCGGGTCGTTCAGGGCGTCGGAGGAGCGATGGTGCTGCCGACGACCCTCTCGCTGATCAACGCCACCTTCCGCGGGCGCGAGCGCGCCATCGCCTTCGCTGTCTGGGGCTCGACCATCGGCGGCATGACCGCGGTCGGCCCGCTGCTCGGCGGCTGGCTCACCACCGACTTCTCGTGGCGCTGGGCGTTCGGCATCAACATCCCGCTCGGCGTGATCATCGTGGTCGGAGCGCTGCTGTTCGTCGACGAGTCGCGGCAGCCCGACGGGCGGAGGGTCGACCTCGTCGGCGCCGCGCTCTCGATCATCGCCTCCGCCTCCCTGGTGTTCGCCCTGATCGAGGGGCGCACCCTCGGCTGGTGGGGCGTCGACGAGCGCCTGAGCGTCGGCGGCTGGAGCTGGCCGCTCGGTCTCTCGCCGGTCCCGATCGCGTTCGCCGTCGCGGTGCTCGCCGGGGTCGCCTTCGTCCTCTGGGCGCGGGCCCGCGAGCGCGCCGGGCGCTCGTCGATGCTCGCGATCGGGCTCTTCCGCCTCGCCTCGTTCCGCAACGGCAACCTCGCCGCGATGATCGTCTCCCTCGGCGAGTTCGGGATCATCCTGGCGCTGCCGATCTGGCTCCAGAGCGTCCTCGGCTACACGGCCGTGCAGACCGGCCTGGTGCTCCTCGCGCTCGCGCTCGGCTCCTTCGTCGCCTCGGGCTTCGCCGGCGCCTTCGGCAACAGGGTCGCGCCGGTGCTGATCGTGCGGGTGGGCCTCGCGGCCGAGATCGTCGGCGTCGCGGGCATCGGCCTGGTCGTCTCCGACTCCACCCCGTGGTGGGCCCTCGTCCCGTTCCTCGCCGTCTACGGCTTCGGCGTCGGCCTCGCGACGGCGCAGCTGACCGGGGTCGTGCTCCGGGACGTGCCCGTCGAGCTCAGCGGGCAGGGCTCGGGCACGCAGTCGACCGCGCGGCAGATCGGCTCGGCGCTGGGCATCGCCGTGCTCGGGACGATCCTCTACACCTCGACCGCGGGGGTCCTCACGACCTCGCTCGAGCAGCAGGGCCTCCCCGCGGAGCAGGTCGCGAGCACCGTCAACGCGGTGGTCGACTCCTCCGGCGCCGCGATCGCCGGGCTGGCCGCCTCACCGGACACCGCCGACGCTGCCCGGGCGGCGGGCGAGGCGTTCTCGGACGGCACGCGCTACGCGGCCTTCGCGGCCGCCGGGTTCCTCGCCGTCGGCTTCCTGGCCACGCTCTCGCTCGGCCGCCCGGCAGAGGAGGAGGAGCCGGAGGTCAGCTCAGCGGAGCCGAGTCGTCGGCGGTGAAGACGATCTTGCCGATCGTGCTGTCGGCTCCGGTCGCTCGGCGCGACAGCACGTCGACGACGTCGCCCAGCGGATGCACGGCGCCCGGCCGGGGCCGCAGCTCGCCGGAGGCGGCGAGCGAGACCGCGCGCCCGATCCGCTCCGCCGTCGCCACCACGATCATGGTGCGCACCCGCGGGCGGTCGCGGCGGACGAGGCCCGTCGCCTGCGAGACCAGCGCCGGACCGCTCGGCACCAGCGTCGCGATGCGCCCGCCCTCGGCCAGGAGGATCGCCGCGTCGTCGACCGGCAGGTGGCCGGAGACGTCGACGACCACGTCGAAGCGGCCGCCCAGCACCCCGAGGTCGAGCGCGCGGTAGTCGTGCGGCTCGGCGCCGAGCGAGCGGAGGAGGTCGGCGGAGGCGGCCGAGCCGGTGGCCGCGACCGTGCATCCCGCCCGCACCAGCAGCTGGATCGTCGGATCGCCGATGGCTCCCGAGCCGCCGCTGACGAGGACGCGCTCGCCGGCGCGCACGTGCAGTGCGTCGACCAGGCCCACCGCGGTTCCGCCCGACATCGCGAGCGTGACGGCCTCGACGAAGCCGAGGGAGTCGGGCATCGGGACGAGCGAGCGGCTGCGCGCGATGGACGCGTCGGCGAAGGCGTCGCCGTCGCGGGTCATCCCCACCACGCGGTCGCCGATCGCGACCGAGTGCGACCCCGGGCCGAGCGCCTCGACGGTGCCGGCGATGTCGAGCCCGAACCCGTAGGGGCGGGAGCGGCCGACGGCCATGATCCGCGCGGAGCCGGACAGGATCTTCTCGTCGGTCGCGTTGATGCTCGCCGCGCGCGTGCGCACCAGGACCTCGCCGCGACCCGGCATGGGCACCGGCGCTTCCCGCCACGAGAGCAGATCGGGCCCGCCGAACCTGTCGTACCCGAGTCGTCGCATGTCGCTCCCGTCGTCCGTGCCAGCCCCCCGAGCCTAGGGCGTGGCCGCTGAGCGGAGGCGTCGCGGGAGCCCGGCGGAACCCCCTCCGGTGCCCGCGGGCCCGGTGCTACCGTGGCGGCCATGAGCGCAGACGACAGCCCCGAGTTCGCAGGCTTCGAGGCCACCCCCTCCACCGATGCGGAGAAGGCCGACGACGTCCGCCCCGCCGACGCCGAGGTCGAGGAGAACACGACGGCCGACGAGAGCCGCGACCCGGACCACGGCTACGACCCGATGAGCGAGAGCGGCTCCGAGAACGCTCCCGAGGACGAGGTCGGCCCCCGCGAGGACGAGGAGGGCCTGCTTCCCCCCGGCAGCACCGCCGAGGGAGCCGGCACCGCGCTCGGCGCCGACGCGGTCGAGGGCGGCGAGCCCCTGGGCGAGAACGCGAGCGCCGGCACCCCCGGCCAGCTCGCCGACGAGCGCTGGCGCACCAACGGCATCAACCCGCTGGGGTGAGCCTTCTTCCGCGGCGGTCCCCGCCCGCCGCGGCGCAGTCGGCTACTCGGGATGGCCGGGCGGGTGGAGCGTCCTGGGTCCAGCTACGACGGAACGCTGACACGCGTTCCGCCGGTTCGCCTCGCGGACACAGCGGCGGTGGACGCCCGGCCGCGCGGGCCATCGACTCCTCCGACCACGACCACGGTGGCGCGCCGCGTCGAGGCGAACCGTCGAAACGCGTGTCAGCGTTTCGGCGTAGCCGGTCGCGACCCGCTCCACCTGCCCGGCCGTCTGCGGGAGCCGACCGCGCCGCGGCGGGCGGGGACCGCCGCGGTAACGACCACCGCCGGACGCGACACGCTCCACCTGCCCGGCCTTTCCTGGGAGCCGACCGCGCCGCGGCGGGCGGGGACCGCCGCGGGAGCGACCACCGCCTGAGGCGAACCGTCGAAACGCGTTCCAGCGTTTCGGCGTAGCCGGACGCGACACGCTCCACCTGCCCGGCCTTTCCTGGGAGCCGACCGCGCCGCGGCGGGCGGGGACCGCCGCGGCAGTGAACACCGCACACAGCTGGCGTTCCGGTTGCTCGGAGGAGGAGCAGGGGTGGGCGCCGTAGCGTTCCGGGAGCGCGGCACGCCGGTCGCGCGGACGGGGAGTCCCATGTCGTTGTTCCTGAACCGCACTCGGGAGGTCCGATGGACCGAGGACGAGAGGCGGGCGCTGGCCGAGGCGGTGGCGGAGGACCGGGCCGACGCCTGGCGCGGAGTGGGTGCGCTCGATCGCACCGTCGTCGTCTCGACCGAGGATCCGGGCGTCCGCGGCGGTGCGCGCTGGCCCACCGATCACCGTGCGTTCCTGCGCGTCGACCGCGGCGCCTCCGTGGTGCTCGCTACCGACGGGCTGAGCGATCCCTTCGACCGGCTCGCGCATCCCGGCACCGGTCTCGGCCTCGAGCTGTGCCTCGAGACGTCCGCCGTCCGCGGTGTCCCCACCGCCGAGCTCTGGAACCACTGGCACTTCCGCCTGCTGTACGAGGCCGCCCGACGGGCCGCCCTGCAGGGGGTGTGCTGCCGCAGCTCCCTCGACACGGCGCGGCTCGCGAACGTCGCGGCGCCGCCCGCCTGGACCGATGAGCAGGGCACCGTCGGTGTCCTCCTGGGCCTGCGCAGCCCCGGCCTGCCCGAGCGGCTCGACCTGGCGACCGGTCACGCCGACCTGGTCACCCTCACGCCGCTGCGGCCGCAGGAGCACGCCCGGGCGTCGGTCGACGCGGGCGCCCGTGCCGAGATCGCCGAGCGCCTCCGGGCCCTGCCGCACGAGGAGTTCGTGCACACGGCCCGGCCGCTCGTGGTCTGAGGAGCGTCGCGGGTCAGGAGCCCTCGGCCGGCTCCGGCACCACGGTCATCTCGCCGGTGTTGTTCGCGCTCGCGATGAACTGCTCGATCCACAGGCGGTTGAGCGACGGGCGCTTGCTGCCGTGGAACCGGAAGTGCAGCGGAGTCGTCGGGTGCACCCAGACGGAGCTGCGGCCGTAGCCGGACGACTCCGGCTCGCTCCAGGAGAGGCTGAACGACTCGTTCCGCCGCATCTTGGTGAACATCGCGACCTTGAGGTGCGCGAGGAGCCGGTCCTCGAAGTCGATCTCGAGTGATTGCGGTCCGTAGATCAGTCGTCCCATTGTCTCCGCCGTGAAGTCGTGCCGACGCGCCGGAGTCCCGGACGGCGTCGCGGGCTCCGTGAGCTCGGGAGCCGCCACGGAGAGGATACCGATCCTGCGACCCGGAGGGGTGACACGGCTCTCGCCTCCGCCGGCCGGGGGCGGGATCACCCCGTCAACGACGGACGCCCCGCCGACCGGATCCGGGGATCCTGGTCGACGGGGCGTCGGAAGTCGGAGATTACTCGCCGACGCCGCGGATGTTCGCGGCCTGCGGGCCCTTGCGGCCCTGCTCGACGTCGTACTCGACGTGCTGGTTCTCGACGAGCTCGCGGTAGCCCTGCTTCGCGATGGCGGAGAAGTGCGCGAACACGTCGGCGCCTCCGTCGTCGGGAGCGATGAAGCCGAAGCCCTTTTCGGAGTTGAACCACTTAACGGTGCCAGTAGGCATTTCTTTTCCTTATGTGTTAATGACGCCGACCGGGGCCGGCGTCGTCAGAGTCCGCACGAGTGTGCGGTACCCGCTCGACTCGGCCTCCGCGGGTGAAACACGCGTCTGCCGGAGTCGTCCGGGTCGTCTAGGGGCTGAGCTCGCGCCTCCGGGGGAGGGCGGCTCTGCGGGGGAGAACGTCCCGCGGACCGGGCGAGCCGGTGGAGCGGGGGTCGAACGAGGAACGGCGCGGCTTCCGCGGCGTCCTGTGAAGGGCGGTACCCGCGTGCGAGGCGGGCGTTCGAACCGGACGACCGAGGACGATGCTCTCGGTCGCTGCGGTCTCTATCAGGGGCTGAGTCTCTTCGTCGTCGTGCGACTTCTCAGCCGTGGAATTCGGGCGATCGCCCAGGAGATGACTCGACTCTACGGGATCACGGCCCTTGAGCGCGACCGCTCGCGTCACACTGAGCGCCGATCCGCCTGCGCTGGACGGCCGGAAGGCCCGCTGGAGCGGGTCGCGGTGTGCCACGATACGACTCGGAACGTGCCGCCCACCGCCTCGACGCGGCCGACGCCGGACTCTGCGC
>NZ_PSTO01000051.1:0-20812 GCF_002930975.1 Rathayibacter sp. AY1A3
ACGGACGCGGCCCGATCCAGAACTCGCCGATCTCGGGGTTGGCGTAGAACTCGTCGGAGTCGCGGCCCGCGCCCCCGCGCCACCGCGAACCGCTCGACGACCCCCGCCTCCGACCGCTTCCGCGACTTCATCGCGTCCGGCTGGGCCGAGCGGGAGGAGCCGCTGCCTGCTCCGCGCGAGCAGGCGTCCTTCGCCGCCTCCCGCCGCGAGCGCCTCTCCGCGCTGCACACCGGCGTGCGCATCGTCGTCCCGGCGGGCCGCCTCAAGCAGCGCGCGAACGACACCGACTACCCGTTCCGTGCGCACTCGGCCTTCACCTGGCTCACCGGCTGGGGCTCCGACTCCGAGCCCGGCGCGGTCCTCGTCCTCGAGCCCGCCGGGTCCGGCCACAGCGCGACGCTCTACTTCCGCGAGCGCGCGGGCCGCGACTCCGACGAGTTCTACGCCAACCCCGAGATCGGCGAGTTCTGGATCGGGCCGCGTCCGTCGCTCGCGCAGGTCGCGAGCGATCTCGGCCTCGCCACCCGCGGGATCGCCGAGCTCGACGCGGTCCTCGACGCGCACGACGGCGTCCCCCTCGCCGTGCTGCGCGAGGCCGACCCGGCGGTGACCGGCCGTCTCGACGCGGTCGAGGCCGACGAGCGGGCGGACCGCGACGCGGCGCTCGAGCGCGACATCGCCGAGCTCCGCCTGGTCAAGGACGCCTACGAGATCGCCGAGCTGCGCGCCGCCGTCGACGCGACGGGCCGCGGCTTCGAGGACGTCCTCTCCGACCTGCCGCGCATCATCGCCCACGAGAAGGGCGAGCGCCTGATCGAGGGCGTCTTCAACGGACGCGCGCGCGCCGACGGCAACGCGGTCGGCTACGACACCATCGCCGCGGCGGGCCCCCACGCCTGCATCCTGCACTGGACGCGCAACGACGGGCCGGTGCGCCCCGGCCAGCTGGTGCTGCTGGACGCCGGCGTCGAGCAGGACAGCTACTACACCGCCGACATCACCCGCACCTTCCCGGTGGACGGCCGCTACACGGACGCCCAGCGCCGGGTGCACGAGACGGTGCGGGAGGCGGCCGACGCCGCGTTCGCGATCGTCCGCCCCGGCATCCGCTTCCGCGAGGTGCACGCCGCGGCGATGGCCGTCATCGCGCGGCGCACCGCCGAGTGGGGCCTGCTGCCGGTCAGCGCCGAGGAGGCGCTCGAGGCCGACAACCAGCAGCACCGCCGCTACATGGTCCACGGCACCAGCCACCACCTCGGACTCGACGTGCACGACTGCGCCCGCGCACGGCGCGAGATGTACCTCGACGGACTGGTCGAGGAGGGCATGGTCTTCACGATCGAGCCCGGCCTCTACTTCCAGCCCGACGACCTCACGGTCCCGGAGGAGCTGCGCGGCATCGGCGTCCGGATCGAGGACGACGTGCTCGTCACCTCCGACGGCGCCGAGAACCTCTCGGCCGGCATCCCGCGCTCGGCCGACGACATCGAGGCGTGGATGGCCCGACTGGCCCGCTGAGCCCGGTCGCCCGCGGGGAGCCCCGGCCGCTCAGGCGGCGAGGGGCAGCGCGAACTCCCCGCGGGCGGCGGCGAGCGCCAGCCCGTCGAGCAGCGTCGCCAGCTGACCGGCGGGAGCGTCCGGGTCCTCGGGGTGCCACTGCACGCCCACGAGGGGGGCCGCGACGTGCTCGACGGCCTCGATCACGCCGTCCTCCGCCCGGGCGACGACCCGCAGCCCCGGAGCGAGCAGGTCGACCGCCTGGTGGTGCGCGCTCTGCACCGCGAGCGCCTCGGACCCGAAGAGCCCGCCGAGCACGGAGCCCGCCGCGAGCCCGACCTCGTGCCGGTGCATGCGCTGGTGAGCGGGGGCCGCCGCGTTGACGTGCTCCGCCTCCGGACCCAGGTCCTGCACCAGCGTGCCGCCGAGCGCGACGTTGACGATCTGCAGGCCGCGGCAGATGCCCAGCAGCGGGGTCCGGCGGGCCAGTGCCCGGTGCACCAGCGCGATCTGGGCGGCATCCGCGCGCTCCGCGTGGGGGCCCTCGGCCGGGTAGCCGCGGTCGGCGCCGTACTGCTCGGGAGCGATGTCCTCGCCGCCCGCGAGGACGAGGGCGTCCGCCCCCGCCGTGCGCGCCAGCAGCTCCTCCGTGCCCAGCTCCTCGGCGGCGAAGCGCTCCGCCCGCCAGCCGCGCTCGTGCGCGAGGGCGAGGATGCGGCCGTTCAGGATCTGCACGTAGGCGTGGTACTCCTCGCGGCCCGGTCGCACGCGGGCGACCTCGACGATGGCGAGTGAGCGGGTCATGACTCCATCCTGGGCACGCCGCCGCCGCCGGTCGAACCGCCGTGTCACGCGGTGTCACACTCCGGCCGTACGATCACGGAGTGACCTCGCCGAGCCCGTCCCTTCTGGAGCGCGTGCAGCAGGCGCGCTCCGAGGTCTCCGTCCTCGCCGGGACCACTCCCGAGCGCCGGGTCCGACCGCTGCGCGAGGCCGTCGAGCACGTCGCCGCCGGCGGCTCCCCCGATCCCGACGCCCTGCTCGACGCGGTCGACTCGCTGGTCGGGCTCGTGACCCGCGCCGAGGTGCAGCTGAGCGGCGTCGAGCGCTCCGTGCGGGACGACCTGGAGCGGGCCGCCACCCTCTCCGACCTGCGCACCTCGGCGCAGCTCGCCTCCGCCGCCGACGTGGCCGTCGCGTGCGCCGCGGCACGGTCGCTCCTCCTCGACGCCGACGACGCCCGGTCGGCCGGCGCCCGCCACGATCCGGCCGCGCTGCTGGTCCTGCTGCTCGACGCCGACTCCGCTCTGGACGCCGTCGTCTCCGGGTACCGCGAGCCGCGGGCCCAGGCCGAGCGCCAGCTCCTCCTGTTCGAGGCGGCGCGCACCGCGGCCCGGCTCGGTGCCGAGTCGGTGCTGCTCCTGGCCGCCGTGCACGGCGAGCGCATCACCGCGGCACCCCGGATCCTCGCGGAGGAGACGCTCGGGCAGCTGGACACCGCGGTGCGCCGTGCGGCAGGCGATCCGGCCGGCGCTCTGGACGAGGCCCGCGCCGCCGCCGACCGCGCCCGCTCCGCGCTCGACGAGGCCCTGGTCGACCTCGACGGCGCACCCCCGTCGCTCCGCCCAGCAGCCGTTCCCGGAGGCCTGCCCGCGGCCTGAGCACGCAGGCACCCGGCACCGGCGCGCGTGCCATAGTGAGGGACATGGCCTCCTTCCTCGTCGTCCCCCAGTGGCAGGGCTCGGCGTCGACGCGCGCGATGCGCCTCGTCGACGGAGCCGAGGCGATCCGGGGCGATCTGCCCTCCTCCGCCACCACGACCCTCGACATCCCCGCCGAGGCGGGCGACGCCCAGGACACCGGCATCCGCCGCTACGCCTCGGTCGCCACCGTCGCCGAGCGGGTGCGCGAGGCCCTCTCTGGCCGCACCGGTCCCGTGATCACGATCGGCGGCGACTGCGGCGTCGAGTTCGCGGCGATCGGGCACGCCGTGCGCTCGGCACCGGGCCCGGTCGCGCTGGTCTGGCTCGACGCCCACCCGGACGCGCACACTCCCGAGTCCTCCCCCAGCGGCGCCTTCTGCGGCATGGTCCTCTCGGCCGCGCTGGGACGCGGCGTCGGCCTCCTGAGCGCGGGCGCCGAGGAGCGGGTGGCCGACGAGCGCGTCGTCCTCGGAGGTGTCCGCTCCGCCGACGACGGCGAGCTCGAGCGGCTGGTCGAGCGGGGCGCCGCGGTGCTGCCCGCGGACGCCCTCGACCCGGAGTCGCTCGTCGCGGCGGTCGAGGCGACCGGTGCCGCCTCCGTCTACGTGCACCTCGATCTGGACGTGCTCGACCCCGCCGATCTCGCCGGGCTGTTCGACCCGGTGCCCTTCGGCGTTCCCGCCTCGCGCCTCGTCGCGAGCCTCGACGCCCTCCGGTCCCGCTTCCCGCTCGCGGGCGCCGGCGTCACCTCGTTCGCCCCGTCGTCGCCGACCGCGGCCGAGGACGACCTGCCCACGATCCTCCGCCTCCTCGGCGCTCTGTCCCGCGGGGCCTGAGAGAGCCCTGCCATCGGCGCGCAAGCCCGAGCGCGTGTCGGCGGCACCCGGCAAGATGGTCGGACGCGACCGAGCGGAGGAACGATGAGCGACGAGAGACCGCGCGTGCGCACCGAGCGGCGCGGGACCGTGCTCGCGATCGTGCTGGACCGGCCCGAGAAGCGCAACGCCGCCGATCTGCGGCTGCTCGCGGAGCTGGCGTCCGCGTACGGCGAGCTCGACCGCGACCCGGAGCTGCGCGCCGGCGTCGTCCTCGCCGAGGGCGGGCACTTCACGGCCGGGCTCGACCTCGCCGACATCGGGCCCCGCCTGGGCTCCGACGGCCTCGACTTCGTGCCCGAGGGCGGTCTCGACCCCTGGGGCCTGCGCACCCGCCCCGTGAGCAAGCCGGTGGTCATCGGCCTCCAGGGCACCTGCCTCACGCTCGGCATCGAGCTCGCGCTCGCGAGCGACGTCGTCCTCGCCGAGCGGTCCACCCGCTTCGGCCAGATCGAGGTCGCCCGCGGCATCCTGCCCTTCGGCGGAGCGACGCTGCGCTTCCCCCGCGCCGTCGGCTGGGGCGACGCGATGCGCTGGATCCTCACCGGCGACCTCTTCGACGCCGAGGAGGCCCACCGCATCGGCCTCGTGCAGCAGGTCGTCCCCGACGGGACGGTCGCCGAGGCGGCCCGGGCGCTGGCCGCTCGTATCGCCGCGCAGGCGCCGCTCGCCGTGCAGGCCGCCCTGGCCAGTGCCCGGCTCGCGGTCGCCGCGTCCGACGCCGAGGCCGCGGCCGCGCTCCCCGGGGCGCTCGCGCGTCTCGCGGCGTCCGAGGACGCGCGCATCGGCACCGAGGCCTTCCTCCAGCGCACGACGGCGGAGTTCACCGGACGATGAGCGACGAGAGCACCACCGTCACGGCGCCCGGCGGCTCCTCCCTCGAGGCGCAGCAGGAGCGCGCCGCGCAGCAGCTCGAGATCCGGCTCCGCTACGGCGACCAGGTGTGGGAGCTGCGCGAGGTCGACCACTTCGCCGTCTTCTCCCGCCGCAGCACCGCACGACGGGCCGGGCGCGTCCTCGTGGCCTCCGGCTTCCAGATCGCGATCTCGCGGCTGAGGCTGAGGCAGGTCCTCGTCGCGAGCCACCACGCCGCGGTCGACGAGGAGTCGACCACCGCGTTCCTCCGCCAGGTGATCGAGGCGGTCGAGAGCCACGGCGGCCGCTACGACGGCTGGCGGGCCGAGATCGTGCCGGCGCATTGAGCGCCGGGCACCCACCGACGACGGGGCTCGACGCCTCCGAGAACCCCAGGGAGACAGCATGAGCAGCACGACGGACGAGTTCGACGTCATCGTCATCGGAGCAGGACCGGTGGGCGAGAACCTCGCGGACCGCGCGGTCCAGGGCGGCCTCACCGCGGCCGTCGTCGAGAGCGAGCTCGTCGGGGGCGAGTGCTCCTACTGGGCGTGCATGCCCTCGAAGGCGCTGCTGCGGCCGCCGATGGCGCTCCGCGCCGCCCGTGATCTTCCCGGCGCGGCGCAGGCGGTGAGCGGAGGAGTCGACGTGCCCGCGCTCCTGGCCCGCCGCGACTCCTTCACCAGCCACTTCGACGACCACGGCCAGGTGCAGTGGCTCGAGGGCGCCGGCATCGAGCTCGTCCGCGGGCACGGCCGCCTGAGCGGCGAGCGCGAGGTCACCGTGACCGGACCCGACGGCGAGGTGCGCGTGCTCCGCGCCCGCTCCGCCGTCGCCGTCGCGACCGGCACCACCGCCGTCGTCCCCGACATCCCTGGCCTGCGCGCGGCATCCCCCTGGACGAGCCGCGAGGCCACCTCGGCCGAGGAGGTGCCGCCGCGCCTCGTCGTCATCGGCGGCGGAGTCGTCGCGACCGAGATGGCGACCGCCTACGCCGGCATGGGCTCCTCCGTCACGCTCGTCGCCCGCAGCGGACTCCTCGCGCCGTTCGAGCCCTTCGCCGGCGAGCTCGTCGGCTCGGCGCTCCAGGAGCTCGGCGTCGACATGCGCCTCGGCGACTCGCCCGTCTCGGTCGAGCGCCGGTCCGACGGCACCGTGGCGGTGACGCTCGAGGGCGGCGACGTCATCGAGGCCGACCAGGTGCTCGCCGCGACCGGCCGCGCCCCGCACACCCGCGACGTCGGCCTCGAGACGGTGGGCCTCGAGCCCGGCTCCTCGCTGACGGTCGACGACACGATGCTCGTGCTGGGCGGCGACGGTGCTCCCCTCGGCGGCGGGCGTCCGTGGCTCTACGGGGTCGGCGACGTGAACCACCGCGCACTGCTCACGCACCAGGGCAAGTACCAGGCCCGTGCGGCCGGCGACGTGATCGTCGCGCGCGCCACCGGTGCCGAGGTCCACGACGCCCCCTGGGGAGCGCACGTCGCGACCGCGGACCACGAGGCCGTGCCGCAGGTCGTCTTCACCGACCCCGAGGTCGCGTCCGTCGGCCTCACCGCCGCGGCCGCCGAGAAGGCCGGCTACCGCACCCGCGTCGTCGACTACGAGATCGGCTCGGTCGCCGGCGCCGCCCTCGCCGCCGACGGCTACACGGGCACCGCGAGGATGGTCGTGGACGAGGACCGGAAGGTCGTCCTCGGCGTCACCTTCGTCGGCAAGGAGGTCGGCGAGCTGATCCACTCCGCGACGATCGCCGTCGTCGGCGAGGTGCCGCTCTCGCGCCTCTGGCACGCGGTCCCCTCCTATCCGACGATCAGCGAGGTCTGGCTGCGGCTGCTCGAGACCTACGGACGCGACAGCGCGTGAGCGCGCTCCGTCGAGCCGTCGCGACGGTGGCCCTGGATCCGGCGATCACCCGGCCCGGCTACCTCTTCGCGTGCGCGGTCGGACTCGCCTGGGGCGCGCTGTGGAGCACGGGCCCGATCCGGCGCAGCCACGGCCTCGTCGTCTTCACCGGTCTGCCCTCCTGGGCGTTCGGCCGCGGAGGGTCCTGCGTCGGCACGAGCTACCTCACGGGCACCAACGTCTCCGACAGCGTCCTCGAGCACGAGGCCGTGCACAAGGAGCAGTGGCGGCTCTACGGGATGTGGTTCCCGTTCGCGTACACGGTGGCGGGTCGCGATCCGCTGCGCAATCGATTCGAGATCGAAGCCGGTCTCGAGAAGGGCGGATATCTCCGTGGTCACTGACATGACGGGGCGCGTCGTCGTCCTCACCGGAGCGAGCTCCGGCATCGGCCGGGTCGCGGCGGGAGCGCTGGCGTCCGCCGGTGCCCGCGTGGCCGTGGTCGGGCGGAACCCCGAGCGCACCCGCGCGGTCGCCGCCGACGTGGGAGGGGACGCGTTCCTGGCCGACTTCGACCGGCTCGACGACGTCCGTGCCCTGGCCGACGGCCTCCTCGAGCGCTACGAGCGGATCGACGTGCTGGCGAACAACGCGGGCGGGCTCGTCTCCCACCGCGCCGAGACGGTCGACGGCCACGAGCGGACGATCCAGAGCAACCATCTCGCGCCGTTCCTGCTCACGCGGCTCCTGCTCCCGCGGATGATCGAGACCTCGAGGGAGCGGGCCGGCGTCCGCGTCGTCTCCACGGCGAGCCTCGCGAACCGCTTCGGTCGCCTGAGGCTCGACGACCTCGACAACCGCCGCGGTCCGTGGCTCGGCGGCTGGCGGGCGTACGGCACGTCGAAGCTGGTGACGATCCTCTTCATCCGCGAGCTGGCGGAGCGCCTGCTGACGACGTCGGTCGACGCGTACTCGTTCCACCCGGGCGTCGTCTCGACGAGCTTCGGTGCCGACAGCACGATGATGAAGCTGATGACGAGCCTCTCGGTCGGCTCCTTCGGCATCTCCGCCGAGGCGGGTGCGGTACCGCTGATCACCCTCGCCTCCGAGCCCGACGTCGGTGCCGCCAGCGGCACCTACTTCGACCAGCTGACGCCGCACGGCTCCCTGAACCCCCAGGCCCGCGACCGCGCTCTCGCCCACGACCTCTGGACCCTCTCCAGTCGCCTCGTGGGCGTCTCGCCCACCCTGTAGCCCGCTGCCGCTCCCCGCCGCCGCCGACTCGACGCGGGGCGGCGCGGAGTACCCGACCCGCTCGCCGGGAGGATCTCGACACACCCTCTCCGAGGGCTGCCCGATCAGCAGGTCTGTGCGCGGTCGCCCGACTCGGTCTGTGCCCGCGAGCTGCTCGATCAGCCGCGAGATCGGTCGGGGTGGATCTCGATACTCCCTCTCCGAGGGCTGCTCGATCACCATGTCCGGGCGTGGTCGCCCGACTCGCCAGGCACCCGAGGACCGCTCGATCGCGCGCGAAGTCCGCCGGAAGTGGATCTCGAGACGCCCTCTGCGAGGTCCACTAGATCAGCATCGTCCCCCGCGGTCGCGCCCCCGACGCGCCGCACCCTCTGCGGTCGCGCCCCCGGCGCGCCGTCCCCCGCGGTCGCGCCTCCGGCGCGCCGATCCTCTACGAGCAGTGCCCGGAGCGTCGCAGGGCGTCGTTCTGCAAGGCGGAGGAGGAAGCGATACCGGCGGTATCGCGCCCGACGACAACGCCGCAGAACGTCGCCCTGCGGCGCTCCGGGTCAGTTGGACTCTTGGCGGCCGAGGCGCCAGTACCCCATGAACGCCACGCGCTTCCGGTCGAGTCCGAGCTCGGTGACGAGGCAGCGGCGGATCAGCTTCACGGCGCCGGCTTCTCCGGCGATCCAGGCGTAGAGGCCGGGGTCGGTGCTCTCGTCGGGGACCTCCCAGAGCATCTCGTGGTCGACGTCGATGTCGCTGACGTCGACGCCGCGGTGGTGGGCGGTGAGGAAGCGGGTGGCCCAGGCGCGGACCGCGTCGCCGAGGGCCGCTCCGGGGGCTGCCGCGTCGGCGCGGACGATCCAGGTGACGTGGACGCCGGCGGGGTGGCGGAGCGGGAGGCGGTCGTGGGCGGTGGGGACCTCGAGGAACGCGGCTCCGGTGGCGTCGTCGTCGAGGCTCTCGAGGATCGCGGCGATGGCGGGGACGGCCGTCTCGTCGCCGGCGAGGAGGAGGGAGGTGGCGGCGCCGGGGTGGAACTCGACTCCGCCGCCGGGGAGGTCGGAGCGCGTGTCGGGCGCGATGATGACGATCTGGTCGCCGGCGCGGGCGCTCTCGACCCAGGCGGAGGCCGGTCCGGTGTCGCCGTGGGCGGCGAAGTCGATGTCGACCTCGGCGTCCTCGGGGCGGACGGCGCGGATGGTGTAGGTGCGGAGCGGGTTCCGGAGCTCGTCGGGGAGCTGTCGCCAGCGGCCGTACCAGTCGGGGTCGAGTCCGTCGGGTCCGTCGGGGTCCGAGACGGAGGCGAGGAAGGCGGGGGCGTCGGAGGCGGCGGTGGGGACGACGAGCTTGATGCGCTGGTCGGGGCCGGTGCAGCCGACGTGGTCGAGGCCGGTGCCGGTGAGGGTCACGCGGATGAAGTGCGGGGCGATCCGGGTCGCTGCGGCGACGGTCGCGAGGTACGGCCGGTAGGCCGGTCGGGCGGGGGCGGCGGTCGTCGGAGGCATCGCCTCAGTCTCGCACAGAAGGTAAGCCTTGCCTAACACTCAGCCGGGACGCCCGGCGGACGGTCAGCGCGCGGCGTGCTCGGCGGAGGTGCGCAGGCGCGCCTCGACGTCGGCGGCGAGCTCGGCGACGACGGGGCCGGCCCCGCCGATCCAGGCGCAGAAGTCGTGGCGGCCGTCGGCCCACGGGTAGTCGCCGTCGACGACCGACATCTCGCCGACCCAGGCCCGGACCGCGCGCTCGAGCGCGACTCCGCGGGAGCAGCGCTCACCGGTGCCGGGGGCGCCCGAGCGCTCGGAGCGGCCGAGCCAGGTGACGCAGACCCGTCCGGGGGCGGCGAGCGGCGGCAGTCCGCGCGCGTCGTCGACCTCGACGAAGACCTGGCCGCGGGCGTTCGCGGGGAGTGCGTCGAGGATGCTCTGGATCCACGGCACGACGGTCTCGTCGCCCGCGATCAGGAACTGCTTCACGTCGACCGGCGCGGAGCCGTCGCGATCCTCGAACATGCACATCGTGATCGAGTATAGGCAAGGCTTACCTCAGTGACCAGAGCCGGACCCTGACCATCCGCCGTGCGGCCGCGCCCGGACCCGTCACCACTGCGGCCTCCCCCGTCACCACTGCGGCGGGTGCCGCCTCTGCCAGCGCGCCCGCCGCTCGAGCTGCGCGCCGATCGCCAGCAGCGTCGCCTCGCCGCCGGGTCGCCCGATCAGCTGGACTCCCATCGGCAGGCCCTCCTCCGTGGTGCTCAGCGGAAGGGTGATCGCGGGGAGGCCGCTCACGTTCACGAAGGACGTGTACGGCGTGTAGAGGCACTGCTGCTCGAAATTGCGCTCGGGATCCTCGAGGTCGTACCAGCCGACGGGGCGCGGCGTCATCGCCAGCGACGGCGTCAGGACCGCGTCGACGCCGGAGAACGCCGCGATCACCGCGCGCTCGTAGCCCGAGAGCCAGGACGCCGCCTCGACGATCTCGCGGGCGGAGCGCCGGCGTCCCTCCTCCACCAGCCAGCGGGTCAGCGGCTCCAGCAGATCGAGGTCCGCGCCCTCGACGGGCAGGGTCGCCGCGCCGCTCTGCCACAGCGTCCGGAACGCGGCGGGGTACGCGGCGCTCGGGGGCAGCGACGCCTCCTCGAGCCCGTGGCCGAGCGCGGCCAGCGCGGCGATCCCCTCGTCCAGCGCGGCGCGCGCCTCCGAAGCGAGAGCGATCTCGTACTCCTCGTCCCAGGGCGAGTCCGTCAGCACGCCGATCTGGAAGCGCCCCTCTCCGCGCACCGCGGCGCCGAGGAACGAGCCGTCGCCGTCACCGGGCGCGCCGAGCGACCAGCGCTGCGGGAGGCGGCCGTTCGTCCGCTCCAGCATGCCCTCGAGCAGGAGGCCCGCGTCGGCGACCGAGCGGGTGATCGGCCCGGCGACCGTCAGGCCGCCGACCCCGCCGATGCCGGAGAGCGCGGCGACACGTCCGCGGGAGGGCTTCAGTCCCACCAGGCCGCAGGCCGCGGCGGGGATGCGGATGGACCCGCCGCCGTCCGAGGCGGGGGCGAACGGCAGCAGTCCCGCGGCGACGGCGACCGCCGCTCCTCCACTGGATCCGCCGGCCCCGAGGCGGGTGTCCCAGGGCGTGACGGCGGGCGGGCCGATGCGCGTCTCGGTGTAGGAGGGCATCCCGAACTCGGGCGCCGCGGTCTTGCCGAGGCTGACCGCTCCCGCCGCATCGAGCACCTCGACGATCTCGTCGGAGGCGGTGGGCACGTGGTGCTCGCGCAGCCGCGATCCGAATGCGGTCCGCACGCCCGCGCGCCGCCAGAGGTCCTTGTCGCCGCTCGGCAGGCCCCAGAGCGGAGCGGTGCCGGGCCCGGTGCCGAGCGATGACGCCCGCTCCCGCGCCCGATCGGCGGTCACCGTGGCGAAGGCGCCCAGCTCCCCGTTCCACCGCTCGATCCGGGCGAGGTAGTGATCGGCGAGCTCGAGAGGCGTGACCTCTCCGCGCTGCAGCCAGTCCCACTGCTCCTGGGCGCTGAGGTGGTGGAGTTCGAACATGGAACGACCCTATTCCGCCGCTCCGGGGAGCCGGCGGAACAGGGTCGTGGGGGTCAGGCCGCGCGGCGGCCGCTCTCGCTCGCCTCGTCGATGCCCCTCCGGGCGCCGTCGGGCACCACGGTGTCGCGGTCGATGCGGGCGCCGGTCGCGATCACGGCCGAGCGTCCGATGCGGGAGTAGCTCCCGATCCGCGCCCCCGGTCCGATGATCGCCTCGGGCCCGACGTGCACGTTCGCGCCGATGAAGGCGCTGTGCCCGATCATGGCGTCGCGGTCGACCCAGCTGCCCGCGCCGATCCAGGCGCGCTCGCCCACGGTCGCGCCGGGCTCCACGTAGGCGCCGGTCTCCACGTACGCGGTCGCTGAGACGCGCGATCCGGGAGCGACCATGCCGCGTCCGTTCGCGTGGCGGCGGTAGACGATCTCGTCGTCACTGCCGCGCGCCCCTCGACCCTTGTTCATCCCTGTTCCTGCCATCTGCCTCTGGCTCCTCCGAGCTGTCCGGTGGGCGGGGCGCCGAGCCCCGTCCCGTCATCGGTAGACAACAGCGGCGAGCGCCCGCGCATTCCCCGTTCGGGGGGCGCTGGCGCGGTGTGGAGGCGGAGCGGCGGGCGGGTCGGCGGGCGGAGCGGAGAGCGGGCGTCGGAGCGGACCCGCGCGGGCGTCCCCGGAGCGTCACTCCACCGCGTCGGCGACAGCGGTCACGACCGCGCGGAACCGGTCCGGCGCCTCGCGGATCCGCCGCCGGAGGAGGACCCCGGCGAGCGCCGACGAGGCGGGTGCGGCGACCAGCTCGCACTCGACCCGGGCCCCCTCCTCGTCCGCCAGGACCCGCCACTGCTCGACGCCGAGCACGGGGAGCCGGCGCTCGAGCCCGCTCCCCCGCCGCTCGTAGGCGCCGTCGGCGGCGAGGACGTCCGCGAGGGCGGCGAGCACCGGGGCGGGGTCGGCGTGGAGGACGGAGGCGAGGGCGAGGAGGCTGCGCACGGCGGCAGTCTCGCACGCCCCCGCGTCAGGAGCGGGCGTCGAAGACGCGCCGGAGCCAGTCGAACGACGCCTTGGGCACGCGGTCCCGGCTGCGCGTGTCGACGGCCACGAGCCCGTGCGGGCGGCTGTAGCCGTGCTGCCACTCGAACGCGTCGACCAGGGTCCAGAGCTGCACGGCCTCCACCGGCAGTCCGTCGTGGACGGCCTCGGCGAGAGCGGCCAGGTGCGCCCCGAGCCAGCGGATCCGCTCCGTGTCGACGATCGCACCCTCGCGATCGGGCTCGTCGGGGTAGCTCGCGCCGAGCGCGGTCACCACCAGCGGCGGCAGGGCGTCGCCGTAGCGCTCCACGAGGGACCGCAGCACCGAGACCACCGCCCAGGGTGCGACCGGCGAGCCGTCGCCCGTGCGGTCCAGCTCCGGCCAGGGCGCCGTGTGGAAGGGGAGCGCGGGAGGAGCGCCGACCCCGGTCGGCAGCGCCGGGTCGCGGCCCGCCACGATCCGCAGCGGCGGCAGCGGCGCGACCGCGTAGAAGTCGAGCGGAGCCGAGATGCGCGCGAGGTCGACCGGATCCGCCTGCGCGAGGGCGCCGAGGAACGGCGGCAGCTCCTCCGGTCCGACCGGGTAGGACCCGGTCAGCACGGCGTCGGCCACCAGGCGGTTCCGCAGGACGTCCGCCAGGAAGGCGAAGGCGCGGTCCCGGTCGTCGTCGGAGGCGGGCTCGACCGGCGCGAGCGCGTCGACCAGGCCGATCCTCCCGGTCACCTCCGCCGCCCGCAGCGCCTCCAGCGCCACGCCGTGCCCGAGGAGCTGGTGGTGCAGCGCCGGCAGGGCGCTGAACAGCCGGCCGGCGCCCGGCGCCTGCCGCGCGAGCGCGTAGCCCTCGAGCATCACCGTCGACGGCTGGTCGAGGGTGATCCAGTCGGCGACCCGGTCGCCGAACCGCCCGCCGAGCTCGAAGGCGAGATCGCCGAAGCGGAACGCGGTGTCGCGGTTCATCCAGCCGCCGCTGAGCGCCGACGGGGTGTCGCGGTGGTGCAGGGTCAGCGCGACCCGGATCCCCGTCTCGGCGAGCCCGTCGAGCAGGCGGTCGTAGAAGCCGAGCCCTCCGCGGTCGATCGACCCGCGGCCGTCGGGCTGCAGCCGGGGCCACGAGACCGAGAGCCGGAGCTCGTCGACGCCGAGATCGACCAGCAGCGCGAGGTCCTCGCGCCAGCGCAGGAGGAAGTCCGTCGCGATCTCGGGAGTGGCCTCCTCGGCGATCGTCCCCCGTCGCAGCGCGAAGTCGTCCCACACCGACCGGCCCCGGCCGCCCGCCTCGAGGGAGCCCTCCGTCTGGAAGGCGCTCTGCGCCAGTCCGATGCGCAGGCCCGGCGGCAGGAGCCCGCCCAGCTCGCGCGGATCGTCGAAGCGCGCAGCCTCGACGCGCACCTCCCGCCGATCGCGCCCGCGGGCCTCGTCTTCGCGCATTCCACTGTCCTCCGGATCTGATCGACGGGTATATTCTCGCGGAAGCGCTCTCCCGGATCTCCCCGACTCCCCCGACCGACTGAGACGCCTCCTCCGGATGGTGTACATCCGGGAACAGTGGTGCGGCGCGCTTGACAGCTCCCCCCTGCCCCCGTGCAATGGACGCATCGTGAAATCGGGCGTCGACGTGGCAGTACCGGGGGGTTCACCGGTCGTGCCGGTGCCCCGACTCCGCCGATCCCCGCGGCGCACGGCCGCCCTGCTGCTGGTGCTCCTCGCGGCCGTCGCCTCCGTCTCCGGCCTGGCCGCTCCGGCCGCGCAGGCCGCCGCCCTCGCGATCACCGCTCCCTCCTCCGGCGCGGTCCTCAGCACGGGAGCGACGACGGTCACCGGCACGGCGACGGCCGGGGACCAGGTGCAGATCGGGCTCCGCGGCGGCGGCGACCCCCTCTGCATCACCACCGCGGGCCCCGACGGCGGCTGGAGCTGCGCCGTCTCCCTCGACGACGGGCCGGCGACCCTGGTCGCGGTGGAGCTCCTCGCCGGCGGCGGGACCACCTCGGCCGCCGTCCCGATCGCCGTCCTCAGCGCCCCCGTCATCGAGTCGGTCGACGGCTCGGCGACCTCCGCGGGCTCGGTCCGCGGCACGGCCTACCCCGGCGCGAGCGTCGCCGCGGTCTCGAACGGCGGCGCCGCGTGCCTGGCCACCGCCGACTCCGGCGGCGCATGGTTCTGCCAGCTCGCCCCCACTCCGGCGCCGGGCAGCTACCGCGTCACCGCGACGCAGACCGCCTCCTTCGCCGGCAGCGCCGCCTCGCCGGCCAGCGCGCCGGTGACCCTCGTGGTCGACACCGCTGCTCCTGCCGCCCCCGCCCTCACCTCGCCGTCGAACGGCGCCGCCCTGCCGCTCAGCGGCGCGTCCTACTCCGGGACGGGCGTGGACGGCACTCGCGCATACGTGTACGTGGACCGGGTCAACACCTGCGACGCGGCGGTCAGCGGAGGCGCCTGGAGCTGCACCGGCGGCACGATCACGGCGGGCGCGCATCGGGTCTCCGCCATCGCCGGCGACAGCGCCGGCAACTACAGCCCGCCGAGCCCCTGGATCGACGTGACCTTCGCGGCGGCGACGACCGCTCCCACCGGCACGCCCAGCGCGACGACGCCGGCCGCCCCCGGAGCCGCGCCCAGCGCGCCCGGGGCCGCCGCGTCTCCCGCTCCGAGCAGCGCGGCGCCGACCGCGTCCCCGTCGCCCATCCGCCCCGGAGAGGCCGCGCCCGCGCCCGAGGACGAGCCGACCGCCGAGCCCACCGCAGCACCGGTCCCGGCTCCCGACCAGGACGGCGGTGACGTGCCGCCGCAGCCCGCCCCCGACGCCGGATCGGAGCCGGGCGGCTGGAGCTCGGCGACCGGGATGACCACCGCGCTGTCCGCCGGATCGCCCGTCGTCTCGATGGCCGACTGGATGCGCTCCCTCGCTCTCGCTCTGCTCTCGCTCGCCCTGGTCGTCGTGCCGGCCCGCCTCGCCGCGGCCGGGCGGGCGCCCCGCGCCGAGCGCAGCTGGCACCTCACGGGCCGCAACCGCGCCGCCGTCGAGTACGACGACAAGCCGGACACCGGTCCCGCCTCGCCGCGCCTGATGGTCGTCGGGATGATCGGCTGCGCAGCCGGCCTCGTCCTGCTCTCGGGACGCGTCGACGGCCAGCCCGCCTACCTGCGCCTGCTGATCGCCGTCATCGTGGCCGTCGCCGTGGTCAACGCGGTCGCCGCCGCCGTCCCCGCGCTGGTCGGCCGGCGGATCGGCGTCAGCGGGATCGGCGTCGTCGCCGCTCCGCGCGCGCTGCTCCTGGTCGCGGCGGCCGCTCTCGTCTCGCGCTTCGCGGGACTGGACCCGGCGCTCCTCTTCGGCGTGGTGATCGGCCTCGTCCTCCCCGAGGGCGCATCCGCCGTCGACCGCGCGAAGCTCTCCACCGTCCGCGTCGTCTCGCTGCTGGGTCTCGCCGGACTCGCCTGGGGCGCCTCCGCCGTGGTCCCGCCCGACGGCTCGTTCGGCTCCGTGCTCGCCGCGGAGGTGCTCAGCGCGACCACGCTGATCTCGGTCGGCTCGAGCGTGGTGCTGCTGTTCCCGGTCGGGCGCCCCGCCGGCCGCAGCATCCTGCGCTGGTCCCCGCTGCTCTGGCTCGGGCTCACGCTCCTCGCGACGACCGTGCTGTTCGTGCTGCTCACCCCGACCATCGCGTCCTGGTCGACCGACGGCGGAGCGGGTCCGGTGCTCTTCGCCGTCGTCGCCTTCAGCGCGGTGTGCACGTCGATCTGGGCCTGGCGGCGCTTCGTCGAGTCGGAGTAGCCGGGCTCGGGCGCCCGCTCAGCCGATCGAGACGGGCCGGTCGAGGTCGTCGCCCGGCAGCACGTCGGCCACGGCGCCGACGGTCAGCTCGCGCAGCGTCGCGATGCCGCCGTAGACGCCGAGGAACGCGGTGTCGGCCGCGTCGCGTCCCGTCGCGATCCGCACGAGGCTCGACCGCGGCGCGAGCGTCGTCGCGTCGACCGCCCGCCACTCCCCCTCGATCCAGGCCTCCGCGACCGCGTGGAAGTCCATCGGCTGCAGTCCCGGGGCGTACACGGCCGCCAGTCGGGCGGGCACGTCCAGCGCACGGAGGAGGGCGACGACGAGGTGCGCGAAGTCGCGGCAGACGCCGCGGCGGGCGAGCAGCGTCCGCTCGGCCCCGTCCGTCGGAAGGCTCGAGCCGGGGACGTACGCCAGCCGCGTGCCGACCCAGGAGCTCACCGCGTGCAGGAGGTCCGCCCCGGCGAGGCCGGCGAACTCGGCCCGGGCCGTCGCCCACAGCACGTCCGACTCGGCGTAGCGGCTCGGCCGCAGGTACCGCAGCCGGTCCACCTCGTCGCCCTCGAGCGGATCGAGGCGTCCCAGGACGCGCGCGGAGTAGTCCACGACGAGGTGCCCGACCGGCGCGTCGAGCACGTGCAGCCGGGTGCCGTGCTGGTCGATCAC
Source organism: Rathayibacter sp. AY1A3 (assembly GCF_002930975.1). Lineage (NCBI taxonomy): Bacteria > Bacillati > Actinomycetota > Actinomycetes > Micrococcales > Microbacteriaceae > Rathayibacter > Rathayibacter sp. AY1A3. The sequence continues at coordinate 17,027 of NZ_PSTO01000051.1, forward strand.
CTCGCGAGCGGCGAGCGGGCGGCCGTCGACGGTGAGCGTCAGCGACTCCTCCGCCCCGTACGCGTCGGCCACCGCGATCGAGAGGACGAGGGCGGCCGGAGCCGCGACGTCGAGGGTCAGGTGGGCCGAGACGTCGCGCTGCATGGGGCTCTTCTCCGGGGCGTGGCTGGTGGGGGTCAGGCGCCCTGCTCGCCCTTCGGCGGCGGGGTGGGGGCGGCGTCCGGCTCCTGCACGAGCTGCAGCCCGCCGGACGAGTTCGCCGAGACGGTCAGCAGGTCGATCCAGGTGCGGTTGATCGAGGGGACCCGTCCGCCGAAGTACTTGAAGTAGAGGGGCACGGAGGGGTCGAGCCAGATGCTCGAGCGGCCGTCGCCGACCGCGGGGTCGTCCCGCCAGGAGAAGAAGAAGCTCTCGCGGCGGCGCAGCTTGTTGGCGATGACGATCTGGACGTGCGTGAGCGTGCGGTCGTCGAACTCGATCTCGACTCCCGAGGCTCCGTAGAGCAGCTTCCCCATGGGGGCCTCCCGGCCGCCCGTCGCCGGGCGGTGCATGACGGTGCCCGCGGGCACGAGAAGCGGGACCGTTCCGGCGCCCGCCGTGGACCGGGCGGCTCGCATCCGGACGTGGGCGCCCGGGCGCGGAACCGCCCGGTGACGACTCTAGGCGAGGCGGCGCGGGCGCGCGGGATCCTCGTCCGATTCCCGAACACCGGGCTCCTCCGGCCGGAAGGACGACCGGTCCGGAGGCGCACCCGGCGCCCTGTCGGATCCGGGCGAGACGCGCCGGGGCGCTGCCGCGCGCATGTCGGAGGTCGGACGTACGGTACCCGCATGATCGAATGCGCACTCTGCGGAACCGACGCCGTCGTCCTCGACCGCTCCGGCGGCCGCGACACCGAGGAGGAGCTCGTCGTGCTCTGCGCCGACTGCACCCCGGGCGAGATCACCCAGGCCCTCGAGGCCGGGCTGCTCGAGCCCGCTCGACGCAGCGCGCACGCCCGCGCCGCCTAGAGAGCGGCACGTCGGACGGAGTGCCCCCACTGGGACTCGAACCCAGACTGAGACGATTTTAAGTCGTCTGCCTCTGCCGATTGGGCTATGGGGGCGACCACCGGGAGGAGCGACCCTCCCGGCGGCGGTGTCAGGACTTGGCGGGCTCGCCGCCGACCGGGACCGGAGCACCGGCCTGGCCGGGGATCTGCGCCGGGGCCTGCGCGGCCGGAGCCTCGGCGGCCGGGGCCGCCGGACGCGGACGCGACGCGTAGGTCTCGAAGGAGCCGCGGGGGTACTCGCGGGCCTCGATCGAGGCGATGTCGCGGCCGAGCCAGAGGTTGTTCCACCAGCCCCAGACCACGCGGAACTTGCGCTCCCACGAGGGCATGGCGAGACCGTGGTAGCCGCGGTGCATCACCCAGGCGGGGAAGCCCTTCACGGCGATCTTGCCGGACTGGAACACGCCGATGCCGATGCCCAGGCCCGCGACCGCGCCGAGGTTCTTGTGCACGTAGTCGACCGGCTCCTCGCCGCGGAGCACCGCGGTGATGTTCTTGGCCATGAGCTTGCCCTGGCGGACGGCGTGCTGGGCGTTCGGCACGCAGAAGCCGCCGACGCCGCCGCCGGTGAGGTCGGGGACGGCCGTCGCGTCGCCGGCGCCCCAGGCGCCCTCGACGAGCACGTCGTCGTGGCCGACGCGGAGGTCGGCGCGCACGCGCAGGCGGCCGCGCTCCTCGATGGGCAGGTCGGAGTTCTTGATCGACGGGTTCGCCATGACGCCCGCGGTCCAGATGATGAGGTCCGACTCGAAGCTCTCGCCCGTCGACAGCTGGATGACGCCGTTCTCGGCCGACTTGAGCTGCGTGTCGAGGTGCACGGTGGCGCCGCGCTGGTCGAGGTTCTTCAGCACCCAGTGGCTCGTCTCGAGGGCGACCTCGGGCATGATCCGGCCCATCGCCTCGATGAGGTGGAACTGCGTCTCCTCGAAGTCGATCTCGGGGTAGCGCTTGAGCAGCGCGCTCGCGAAGGAGCGCAGCTCGGCGAAGACCTCGATGCCCGCGAACCCGCCGCCGACGACCGTGACGGTCAGCAGGCGCGAGCGCTCGGGGCCGGCGGGGAGCGACGCGGCCTTGTCGAAGTTCGTGAGCACGCGGTCGCGGATCGCGGTCGCCTCCTCGATCGTCTTCAGGCCGATCGCGTTGTCGGCGACGCCCGGGATCGGGAAGGTGCGCGAGACGGAGCCGGCGGTGACGACGATCTGGTCGTACTCGAACTCGTAGGGCTCGCCCACGGTCGGGGTGATCGTCGCGGTGCGGTTCGCGTGGTCGATCTTCGTCACCTTGGCGGCGAGGATCGCGGTCTTCTTGAGGTGGCGGCGGAGCGAGACGATCGCGTGGCGCGGCTCGATCGATCCCGCGGCGACCTCGGGGAGGAAGGGCAGGTACGCCATGTAGGGCAGCGGGTCGACGATCGTGACCTCTGCCTCGTGCGGGCGGAGCTGCTTCTCGAGCTTCCACGCGGTGTAGAAGCCGGCGTAGCCGCCTCCGACGATCAGGATTCTGGGCACGGTTGACTCTCCAAGAGGGATGGACAATGCGAACACCCTCACGCAATGCGAAGTGCCCGCTCTCGATGCGGTGGGCAGCACTGACCCCGACTGGGAATCAGCTTAGCGAAGAGCGCGCCGGTGGTGGCGCCTCCGTGGCTCCGGTAGGAGCGGCTACGCGTCGAGCGGCCTGCAGGCGCAGCGCTCGGGAGACCAGTCGGCGCGGGCCAGAGCCAGATCGCCGATCGGATTGACGCCGGAGCCCGCCGCGAGGGCGTGCGCGGCGAGGGCGTGGAGGCACTTCACCCGCGAGGGCATGCCCCCGGAGGAGATGCCCGCGATCTCGGGGACGGAGCCGACACTCTCGCGGTCGGCCAGGAACGCCCGGTGCGCAGCGGCGTACGCCTCGCGCAGCTCCTCGTCCTCGGCGAGCATCGCGTTGTACTCGACCATGACCTGGGTGGCCTCGAGCTGCGAGATCGCGGCCGTCGCGGCGGGGTGGGTCAGGTAGTAGAAGGTGGGGAACGGCGTGCCGTCGGACAGGCGGGGGCTCGTGGAGACCACCGTCGGGTCGCCGCAGACGCAGCGTGCGCTGATCCCGACGACGTCCCGGGCGGGACGGCCCAGCTGGGCGGAGACGACCGCGATGTCGCGCTCGGACGGCGGATCGAAGGGGGGCGTGGTCACGGGGGCTCCAGAGGACGGACGGCCGGGAGGACGCTCCAGTGTACGCGGGGCCGGGCGGGAGCGACGGGGTCGGGCGGGAGCTACGGAGTCGGTGTCAGCTCATCGGCGGTCGGCTCGCCGAGGCCCGAGACCGCGATCGAGGACAGCAGGGATCCGGCCCAGTCGCTCGGGGTCTCCTGCACCGTGTCGCTCGCGGGCTGCTGCGCCTGCTGGGCGAGCGTCACGTCGTCGAGCACGAGGTAGCTCACCTCGCCGGGCATCACGAAGTACAGCCGCTCGCGGGCCTGCGCGCGGATGAACGCCGGGTCGGACCAGCGGGTGCGCTGCTCGTCGAGGTTCTGCGCCTGGGTCTTGGCCGCGTCGACCGAGCGCTGCAGCTCGGCGATCTCGGCGCGCTGCTCGACGAAGTTCTTGATGCTCGGGGCGAGCACGACCACCGCGAGGATCATGATCCCCATCACCAGCAGCGTGAAGCCCGAGCCGCGGACGCCGGCGATCCACGCGGACGAGGGCGGAGCGGGCGGCTGCTTCGGGCGGGGGGTGCGCGGGGCGGATGCGGCA
>NZ_PSTO01000052.1:0-20568 GCF_002930975.1 Rathayibacter sp. AY1A3
AACTCTCCGAACTTCGCCTCCGCCTTCTGCCGGAGCCTCGCCTGGGTGAGCACCGCGGCGACGAGGACGGGCGGGGCCGGCGGGACCGGGACGGAGCCGTGCTGCTCGTCGGAGCCGGGGCCGGGACGGGTGCTGTCGTCGCTCATGGCGCGAGTCTAGCCAGCACCCCGGCGGCGGCGGAGGGGTTCCGTCCGCTCACGCGGGCAGGTACCCGCCGTCGCGCAGGTCGCCGACGAAGGCCGTCCAGGCGAGGTAGGCGATCACCGCGAGGACGATCGCGAGGTAGCCCAGCACGAAACCGGCGACCGCGAGACCGCGTCCGCGCTGTCCGGAGCGTCGGGCCTGGGCGAAGCCGATGTGGCCGAGGACGATGGCGGCGGGCGCCAGCCCCAGCAGTCCGCACACCAGAGCCGCGACCGCGAGCGGATTCATCGGCGGGCGGCGGGGCGGGAGACCGGGGTAGGGATCGGCGGCGGCCGTCGGCGGCGGGTAGGCCGCCGACGGCTCGCCGAGCGGAGGGGCGAACGGCGCGGGCGCCGGTCCGGTCTGCGGTCCGGGCGCGGTGTCGTCGGTCACGGTGTCCTCCTGGTGGTGCGGGCGCCCCCGAGCCTCGGAGGCGTGTCGATCAGTACCCGGTCGAGGGCATGGTCGCCGCGATCGAGAAGAGCGCGACGAACGAGATGATGGTGATGATGATCGCGACGAAGCCGATGATGACGGCGGCGAGGGCGAGGCCGCGGCCCTTCTCCCCCGTGCGCTTGATCTGCGACAGGGCGATGAAGCCCAGCACGATGCCCACGATGGAGACGAAGAACGAGGCGATGAAGCCGATGATCGCCAGGATGTTGTAGCGGTCGGACGCGGGCGTGTACGGAGTGGTCATGGAATCCCCCAGGGTCAGGAACGAGCGGATGCGGCCAAGAGTGGCAGTGGCACGATCCGCCTGTCAAAAAGCTGGACGGCGCTTGCGCGCCCCGGCCGCCGCCCGGTAGAGGCCTCAGCGGACCTGGATCTCGGTGACCGGGAGGGTCGAGTCGGCCCCGAATCCGAGCCCCGACGGCGGATGCCCCGCCTCGATCAGCTGCGCCGCCAGTGCGGCGATCATCGCGCCGTTGTCGGTGCAGAGTGAGAGCGCCGGGATCCGCAGGGTCACTCCCGCGGCCGCGCACCGCTCCTCCGCCAGCGCGCGCACCCGGGCGTTGGCGACCACGCCGCCGCCGAGCAGGAGGCGCGGCACGCCCCGGTCGCGGCAGGCGGCGAGCGCCTTCGTGAGCAGGACGTCGGCGACCGCCTCGCGGAAGCTCGCCGCGACGTCGGCCACGGGCACCTCCTCCCTCGCGTCCTGGCGCTTCTCGACCCAGCGGGCGACCGCGGTCTTCAGCCCCGAGAACGAGAAGTCGTAGCGGTGGCGCTCGAGGTCCTTCGGCAGGCTGAGCCCGCGGGGGAAGCGGATCGCCTTCGGGTCCCCGTCCGCCGCCACCCGGTCGATCTGCGGTCCGCCCGGATAGGGCAGGCCCAGGACGCGCGCCACCTTGTCGAAGGCCTCGCCGGCGGCGTCGTCGATGGTCTCGCCGAGCAGCTCGACGTCCGACACCAGATCGCGCACGTGCAGGAGCGAGGTGTGCCCGCCCGAGACCAGCAGCGCGATCGTCGGCACCTCGACGGGGCTGCCCTCGCTGCCGTCTGCACGGAGGACGTCGGCTCCCACATGTCCGACGAGGTGGTTCACGGCGTAGAGCGGCAGGCCGAGCGAGACGGCGAGCGCCTTCGCCGCTCCGACGCCGACCATGAGGGCGCCCGAGAGCCCCGGTCCGCTGGTGACCGCGATCGCGTCCAGGTCGCCGAGCGCGACACCGGCCTCGGAGAGCGCCGCGTGCAGGGCGGGCTCGAGCGCCTCCAGGTGCGCCCGGGCGGCCACCTCGGGCACGACGCCGCCGTAGCGGGCGTGCTCCTCCATTGAGGAGGCGATGGTGTTCGAGAGCAGCGTCGTGCCGCGGACGATGCCGATCCCCGTCTCGTCGCAGCTGGTCTCGATGCCGAGGACGAGGGGTCCGGTGCTCACGGGGTCTCCTGGGTCGGGGTCGGCGGCAGGCGCATCACGATCGCGTCCACTCCGTCGGGCTGGTAGTAGGCGGGGCGGACGCCGATCTCCTCGAAGCCCTCCGAGCGATAGAGGGTCTGCGCGGCGGGGTTGTCGGCGCGGACCTCGAGGAAGACCTCGCGGGCGCCTCGCTCGCGGGCCGCCTCGAGGAGCGCGCGCAGCAGTCGGCGGCCGAGGCCGGTGCGGCGGACCCGGGCGACGACCGCGATCGTCTGCACGTCGCCCTCGTGGGCGCCGACGGGGCAGAGCAGCCCGGCGTAGCCGACCACCTCGCCGTCCTGCTCGGCGACCAGGTACCGGGTGTGACGGCTCCGGATCTCCTCCGCCATCATTCCGCGCGACCAGGCGTCGCCGGCGAACTCGGACTCCTCGATCGCCATGACGGCGTCGAGGTCGTCCGCCTGCGCGTCGCGGAGCACGGCCTCGCTCATGCGGTCACCCGCTTGGGGCCGGCGGACAGCGTGACGTCGGGCGAGCGGAGGTAGAGGGGCTCGTCCGCGGCACCGGGCCGACCGGCCGCGCGCAGGCGGGCGGCCACGACTCCGAGCTCGCCGGCGGAGACAGACTCGGCCTCCAGGCGCGGGAGCTCCGGATGCGGGAGGGCCGGCGGCTTGTCCAGGCCCGGGCCGGCGACGCGGACGGGGAGTCCCTGGTCGTCGAGCCCGTCGTAGGCGCTCCAGTACAGCTCGCGGCGGCGGGCGTCGGTGACGACGAGGAAGCCCGCGGCGCGCCCGTGCCGCAGCGCGGCGAGCGCGATCGCGTCGTGCGAGACCACGGGGAGGGTGGGGACGCCGCGGCCGAGCGCGAAGGCCCGGGCGGCGGCGATCCCGACCCGGAGGCCGGTGAAGGGGCCGGGGCCCATGCCCACGGCGACCGCCTCGATCCCCCCGGGAGCCACGTCGGCCGCCTCGAGCGCCTCCTGGATCAGCCGGCCGACCACCTCCGCGTGGCGCATGGTGTCGGTCTCGGTGCGCTCCGAGCGCACGGCGCCCGCGGAGTCGACGACGGCGACGGAGGTTCCGGAGGAGGTGTCGATCGCGAGGAGCACGCGTCCAGGGTACCCGCGGGCTCAGCTCCAGCCGGTGCCGCGGAAGCGGACGGTCCGCGGCTCGATCGGCTCCTCGCCCTCCTCGGCGTCGGAGCCGGCGGTCGGCCGCTCGATGACCACGTCGAGCCAGGACTCCGCGACGCCGTCCAGCATCCCGGCCCCCCACTCCACGACGACCACCGAGCGCGCCGGATCGAGGTCGAGGTCGTCGAGCTCGACCGGCGAGCCCACGCGGTAGGCGTCGACGTGCACGAGCGGCGGCCCGTCGTGCAGCGGCGGATGCGTCCGCGCGATCACGAAGGTGGGGCTCGTCACGGGACCCCGCACGTCGAGGCCCTCGCCGAGCCCGCGCGTGAAGGTCGTCTTGCCCGCGCCGAGCGGCCCGGTCAGCACCAGCAGGTCGCCGGCGCGCAGCACTCGGCCGAGCTCGCGGCCGAGCTCCGCCATGGCCTCCGGATCGGCGACCTCGACGACGCGGTCCGCGAACCAGGAGCGCTCAGGCACGGCCGTCCGCCGCGCTCAGCAGCCGCCGCTGGACCCGCGGCCCGAGCCGGGTGACCAGCTCGTAGTTGATGGTGCCGCACCACCGCGCCCACTCGTCTACCGAGGGGACGCCGGTCGTCGGGTCGCCCCAGAGCGTCACCGGGTCGCCCGTCGCGACGCTCGCATCCCCCACGTCGACGACGAACTGGTCCATCGCGACCCGCCCGGCGATCCGGTGGCGGCGGCCGCCGATCGAGACCTCCGCGACGCCGGAGGCGCTCCGCGGGATGCCGTCCGCGTAGCCGAACGGCACGAGCGCGAGGGTCGTCCCGCCCTCGGCCCGCCAGGTGTAGTCGTAGCTCACGCCGGTCCCGTGGGGCACCCGGCGGACGCCGGCGACGCGGCCCTGCAGCGTCATCGCCGGGACGAGCCCGAGCTGGAGCGAGGTCTCGTCCTCGAACGGCGAGAGTCCGTAGAGGGCGATGCCGCTGCGCACCATGTCGAGGCGTGCTTCCGGCAGGCGCAGCGCCGCCGCCGTCGCCGCGAGGTGCAGGACCGGCGCCTGCACCCCGTGCGCGGCCAGCACGGCCTCGGCGCGGCGGAGGAGCGCGAGCTGGGCGAGGTCGTCCTCGCGCGAGGTGTTGGACAGGTGCGAGAACAGCCCGGTGAGGTGGACGGTGCCGCGAGCGCTGTGACGGGCGAGCGACTCCGCCAGGTGCGGCCACTCCTCCTCCGCGGCGCCGTTGCGGCTGAGGCCCGTGTCGACCTTGAGCTGCACGGCCGCGCGCACGCCTCGGTCCTCCGCCGACTGCGCGAGCGTGTCGAGCTGGTCGACCGAGGAGACGGCGACGTCGATCGAGTGCTCGAGCGCCGCGTCGAAGTCCTCGCCGGGGTCGTGCAGCCAGCAGAGGATCGGAGCGACGACGCCTGCCTCGCGCAGGGCCACGGCCTCCCGCAGCTCCGCGGTGCCGAGGGCGTCCGCGCCGCCGTCGAGCGCCGCCTGCGCCGCGGCCAGGGCGCCGTGCCCGTAGCCGTTGGCCTTGACGACGGCCATGAGCCGGCGAGCGCCGGTGAGCTCGCGCAGACGCGCGGCGTTCGCCGCCATCGCGTCGACGTCGATCACCGCCTCGCGGTACGACGCGGGGACGCTCACGACTCTGCCACCACGAACGCGCAGGCCACGCCCGCGTCGTGCGTCATCGAGAGGTGCACGCGCGTGATCCCGCGCGCCTCCGCGGCCGCCCGGGCCGGGCCGTGCAGCGCGAAGGACGGATTCCCGTGCTCGTCCCGCTCGACGACCATGTCGTGCCAGCGGGCGCCCACGGAGTCGCCGAGCGCCTTGATCAGCGCCTCCTTGGCGGCGAAGCGGCCCGCCAGCGAGGCGACCGGGAGCGAGCGTTCGCTCTCGGCGAACAGGCGGTCGCGGAGCCGGGGCGTGCGCGACAGCGAGCGCTCGAAGCGCGCGAGGTCCACGACGTCCACCCCGATCCCCACGATCACGGCTCGATCACTCGACCGTGACCGACTTGGCGAGATTGCGCGGCTGGTCGACGTCGAGGCCCTTGGCGGCGGCGAGCTCCATCGCGAACATCTGCAGCGGGGTGACGGCGAGCAGCGGCTCGAACAGCGGGTCGGCGAGCGGGATCGGCACGACCTCGTCGGCGATCTGGATCGCGGCCGTGTCGCCCTGCTCCGCGATCGCGATGACGCGGGCTCCGCGGGCCTTGATCTCCTGGATGTTCGAGATCACCTTGCGCTGCAGCTCGTACGACTCGCTCGGGCTCGGCACGATCACGAACACGACCTGGCCAGGCTCGATCAGTGCGATCGGGCCGTGCTTGAGCTCGCCCGCCGCGAAGCCCTCGGCGTGGATGTAGGCGAGCTCCTTGAGCTTCAGCGCACCCTCGAGCGCCACCGGGTAGCCGACGTGGCGACCGAGGAACAGCACCGCCCGGGTGTCGGCCATCCAGCCGGCCAGCTGGGCGATGTCGTCGGAGGCGTCGAGCACGCGGGAGAGCTTCTCCGGGATCGCGGCGAGCTGGGCCGCCTGCGAGGCGACGAGCTCGGTGGAGGCGGCTCCGCGCACCGCGGCCAGGTGCAGCCCGAACAGGTAGAGCGCCGCGATCTGGGCGACGAAGGCCTTGGTCGAGGCGACCGCCACCTCCGGGCCCGCGTGCGTGTAGAGCACGGCGTCCGACTCGCGTGGGATCGTCGCGCCCTGGGTGTTGCAGACCGAGAGCGTCTTGGCGCCGTGCTCGCGGGCGTACTTGACCGCCATCAGCGTGTCCATCGTCTCGCCGGACTGGCTGATTGAGACGACGAGGGTGCGCGGGGTGAGCACCGGGTCGCGGTAGCGGAACTCGTGGCTGAGCTCGACCTCGACGGGGACGCGCGCCCACTTCTCGATCGCGTACTTGGCGACCATGCCCGAGTAGGCGGCCGTGCCGCAGGCGATGATCGTGATGCGGTCGATCTCCGTCAGCACCGGACCGAGCGCGTCGAGCTCGGGCAGCGTGATCGCGCCCTCGTGGATGCGGCCGCGGAGCGTGTTCGCGACGGCCTCGGGGCCCTCGGTGATCTCCTTCGCCATGAAGCTCGACCAGCCGCCCTTCTCGGACGCCGACGCGTCCCAGGCGATCTCGAACGGCTCGGTCTCGACGGGGTTGCCGAAGAAGTCGGTCACCGTGACGAGCTCCGGGGTGATCGTGACGATCTGGTCCTGGCCGATGGCGACCGCGCGGCGGGTGAACTCGACGAACGCCGCGACGTCGGAGCCGAGGAAGTTCTCCCCGTCGCCCAGGCCGATCACGAGCGGCGAGTTGCGGCGCGCGCCGACGACCACGCCGGGCTGGTCCTGGTGCAGGGCGAGCAGGGTGAACGCGCCCTCGAGGTGCGCGACGACGGCCTGGAAGGCGAGCACGAGGTCGCCGGTGCGGCGGTACTCGCGGGCGATCAGGTGCGCGGCGACCTCGGTGTCGGTCTCGCTCTCGAAGACGGCGCCCTCGGCGAGCAGCTGCTCCTTGAGCGGCTGGAAGTTCTCGATGATGCCGTTGTGGATGACGGCGAGCCTGCCCTCGTCCGCGAGGTGGGGGTGGGCGTTGCGGTCGGTCGGGCCGCCGTGCGTCGCCCAGCGGGTGTGGCCGATGCCCGTGGTGCCCTCGGCCAGCGGGTGCGCCTCGAGGTCGTCGACCAGGACGCTGAGCTTGCCCGAACGCTTGCGGCTGTCGAGCTGCCCGTCGGCGTCGATCACGGCCACGCCGGCCGAGTCGTAGCCGCGGTACTCCAGACGCTTCAGGCCCCCGAGCAGCACGGCCAGGCTGTCGCGCTCACCGACGTATCCAACGATTCCACACATGCGCTCGATTCTAAGCGGCGCGGAGGCGCCTCCCGCGGTGTCGGGCATCCGGCGGGGCGGACGCTAGGATCGGTCCCCATGCCGTCGTCTCCTCGCGATCCCGCGCGCGACGCGCACCCCTCCCCCTTCGTCGAGATCGTCCGCTCCGACTGGGCCGAGCTCGCCCGCACCACGGAGCTCCCGCTGTCGGAGACCGAGGTCGTGCAGCTGCGGGGGCTGGGCGACCGGCTGAGCCTCACCGAGGTCGCGGAGGTCTACCTGCCGCTCTCGCGCCTGCTGAGCCTGTACGCCGGTGGCGCACGGCACCTGCACCGCGCGACGAGCACGTTCCTCGGGGAGCGCGCGCAGCCGACTCCGTTCGTGATCGGCGTCGCGGGGTCGGTCGCGGTGGGCAAGTCGACGATCGCGCGCCTGCTGCGGGAGCTGCTCGCCCGCTGGGAGGACACGCCCCGCGTCGAGCTGGTGACCACCGACGGCTTCCTGCTGCCCAACCGCGAGCTGGAGCGCCGCGGTCTGATGAGCCGCAAGGGCTTCCCCGAGTCGTACGACCGGCGCGCGCTGCTGCGCTTCGTCTCGGAGGTGAAGGGCGGGGCCGCGGAGGTGCGCGCGCCGTTCTACTCGCACCTCTCCTACGACATCGTCCCCGACGCCGAGATCGTCGTGCGGCGGCCGGACGTGCTGATCGTCGAGGGCCTGAACGTGCTGCAGCCGCCGGTGCCCGGTCACGGCCTGGCGGTGAGCGACCTGTTCGACTTCACCGTCTACGTCGACGCCCGGACCAGCGACATCGCGCGCTGGTACGAGGAGCGTTTCCTCACCCTGCAGCAGGGCGCGTTCGCCAATCCGAACTCCTACTTCCACCGCTACGCGGCGCTCAGCCCGGACGAGGCCCGCGAGCGAGCGCGGAGCATCTGGGCCGCGATCAACGAGCCGAACCTGCTGCAGAACGTGCGCCCCACCCGCTCCCGCGCGAGCCTGGTCCTCCGCAAGCAGGCCGACCACACCGTCTCCTCGGTCCTCCTCCGCAAGATCTGACCGCGCCCTCGGTCGCTGTTCGCCGCCGCGCGCACCGCGCAGCCACCGACCTCGAACCCCTTCACCGCACGATCGGCGCAGGCTCGCCACCACCCACGAGCCGTCAGCGGGAATCGCGTGCCAAGCGATTCACGCGCGGCGGCCGCAACCCACTCCACCCAGCGCGACCACCTCCACAAGCCGACCGCGAGGGGCCGCGCAAGGAGCGGCCCCCAACGAACACAGCCGTCAGCGGGAATCGCGTGCCAAGCGATTCACGCGCGGCGATCGCGACCCGCTCCACCCGCGCAACCACCTCGACAAGCCGACCGCGAGGGGCCGCGCAAGGAGCGGCCCCGCAACGAACACCGCCGCGTGCCAAGCGATTCACCCGCGGCGAACGCGCCCCGCTCCACCCATCGCAACCACCTCGCGAAGCCGACCGCGAGGGGCCGCGCAGGGAGCGGCCCCGCAACGAACACAGCCGTCGTGGGAATCGCGTGCCAAGCGATTCACCCGCGGCGAACGCACCCCGCTCCACCCATCGCATCCACCGCCCCAAGCCGATCGCGAGGAGCCGCGCAGGGAGCGGCCCAACCCACGAGCCGTCGTGGGAATCGCGTGCCAAGCGATTCACCCGCGGCGAACGCACCCCGCTCCACCCATCGCGACCACCTCTCCAGGCCGACCGCGAGGAGCCGCGCAGGGAGCGGCTCCCTAAGAGCGCAGCCGCTCGAGCACGACCGCGGCGAGCGATTCGGCGAGGCGGTCGGCCGTCTCCTGCGTCTTCGCCTCGACCATGACGCGCACCATCGGCTCCGTGCCGGAGGGGCGCAGGAGCACGCGGCCGTCGCTGCCGAGCTCGGCGGTGGCGTCGGCGACGGCGGAGGCGATGACCTCGTCGTCGCGGACGCCCTCGCGGTCGACGCCGCGCACGTTGAGGAGGGTCTGCGGGAAGACGGACATGACGGCGGCCAGGTCGGCGATCGTGCGTCCGGTCCGGGCCATCTCGGCCGCGAGCTGGAGGCCGGTGAGCACGCCGTCGCCGGTGGTGGCGTAGCGGCTCATGATGACGTGGCCGGACTGCTCCCCGCCGAGCGAGTAGCCGCCGTCGTTCATCGCCTCGAGGACGTAGCGGTCGCCGACCGCGGTCTCGATGACGCGGATGCCGGCGTCGCGCATGGCGAGCTTGAGGCCGAGGTTGCTCATGACGGTGGCCACGAGGACGTCGTCGCGGAGGGCGCCGCGGCGGGCCATGGCTGTCGCGAGGATCGCCATGATCTGGTCGCCGTCGACGATGCGGCCCTCGGCGTCCACCGCGAGGCAGCGGTCGGCGTCGCCGTCGTGGGCGATGCCGATGTCGGCGCCGGCCGCGCGGACGGCGTCGGCGACGTTGTCGAGGTGGGTGGAGCCCACTCCGTCGTTGATGTTGAGGCCGTCGGGGTCGTTGCCGATGACGGTGACGGTCGCTCCGGCGTCGGTGAACACCTGGGGCGAGATGCCGGCGGCGGCGCCGTGCGCGCAGTCGATGACCACGTGCAGGCCGTCGAGACGGGTGCCCTCGAGGGATCCGAGCAAGTGGAGGACGTAACGGTCCTCCGCGTCGGAGAAGCGGGTGATGCGGCCGACGTCGGCCCCGGTCGGCGTGAGCGGGGGGACTCCGAGGGCCGCTTCGATGCGGTTCTCGAGCTCGTCCGGGAGCTTGCGTCCGCCGGCGGCGAAGAACTTGATGCCGTTGTCGGCGGCGGGGTTGTGCGAGGCCGAGATCATCACGCCGAAGTCGGCGTTCTCGTCGGCGATGAGGTAGGCGGTGGCGGGCGTCGGGATGACGCCCGCGTCGAGCACGTCGACTCCCGCGCTCGCGAGACCCGCCGCGACCGCGGCTCCGATGAACTGACCGGAGATGCGGGGGTCGCGGGCGAGCACGGCGACGGGCCGACGGCCCTCGGCCCGGGCGGCCGCTCCGAGTACACGGGCGGCCGCCTGGGCGAGGCCGAGAGCCAGGTCGGCCGTGACCTCGCGATTAGCGAGGCCACGGACGCCGTCTGTTCCGAACAGGCGCGGCATGGTGCGCAGTCCCTTCTCGAGCTGCTGGTCGTGCGGCCGTCAGGCCGCGTCGACTAGCGCTTCGAGAACTGGGACGCCTTGCGGGCCTTCTTGAGACCGGCCTTCTTGCGCTCGATGACGCGGGCGTCGCGGGTCAGGAAGCCCGCCTTCTTCAGGATCGCGCGGTTGTTCTCGCGGTCGATCTCGTTGAGGGCACGGGCGATGGCGAGGCGCAGCGCGCCGGCCTGGCCGGAGGGGCCGCCGCCGGTGATCTTGGCGACCACGTCGTAGGAGCCGATCAGGTCGAGCACCTTGAAGGGGTCGGTGATCAGCTGCTGGTGCAGCTTGTTGGGGAAGTACTCCGCGAACTCGCGGGCGTTGACGGTCATGCCGCCGTTGCCGGGGACGAGGCGCACGCGGGCGATGGCCTGCTTGCGTCGGCCCACGGCTGCGCCGGAGACGTTGAGGACGGCGCGGGGCGTCGTGGACGCCTCGGTGGCCGGGCTTTCGGTGGAGTAGCTCTCGGGAGCCACGTCGATCTGGTCTGCGATCTTCGCCACGGTGTAGGTGATCCTTTGTCTTCGAAGTCTGGGGTGTCGGGGAGGGCCGGAGCCTACTGGGCGACCTGGGTGAAGGCGTACGCCTGCGGCTGCTGGGCCGCGTGGGGGTGCTCGGATCCCGTGTAGACCTTCAGCTTGCGCAGCTGGGCGCGGCCGAGGGAGTTCTTGGGGAGCATGCCGCGGATGGCCTTCTCGACGGCGCGGACCGGGTTCTTCTCGAGGAGCTCGGCGTACGTGGTGGCCGAGAGGCCGCCCGGGTAGCCGGAGTGGCGGTAGGCCTTCTTCTGGAGGAGCTTCTGGCCGGTGAGGGCGACCTTCTCCGCGTTGACGATGATGACGAAGTCGCCCATGTCCATGTGCGGTGCGAAGGTGGCCTTGTGCTTGCCGCGCAGGAGCGCCGCGGCGTGGGTGGCGAGACGGCCGAGCACGACGTCGGACGCGTCGATGACGATCCAGTCGTGCTGGACGTCAGCCGGCTTCGGAGAAAAAGTGCGAGTCACGTGAGTGCTGCTTTCTGGTCGGAGTGAGGTGTTCGTGGATCCCGCTCCGTGGCCGTTCGACCCGCGAGGGGGCCGAACCGATCCGGTGGAGGGCTCAACTTCGGGCGCTCGGCACACGGCCGAAAACACCAAGGGTCGACATTACAGCAAAGCCCCCGTGCGGCCAAGCACGGATCGTGGCGGCAGGGGCTCCGGCGGCGGGAGGTGCGGCCCGGGCCGCCACGGGTCGCGGGGCGCGGTCGCGCGCCCTCGCCTCACTCCGAGTCCTCCGGGTCCGGCCCCTCGGTCCGCACGGTGCGCTTCGCCCGGGTGAGCAGGGCCCGCTCGGCGAGCGCGTCGTCCTCGGGGTAGTCGACCTCGCGGAGGATGAGGCCGCGGGCCGGCATCACCGCGAACGCGTTGGTCCGTCGGGCGGCGTCCCGGAGCAGCGGGACCGCCCCCGCCTCGAGCTTCCCGGCGCCGACCGCCACGCACGCCCCCACGAGGGCCCGCACCATGCTGTGGCAGAAGGCGTCCGCGCGCAGGTGGGCGTGCAGGACTCCGTCGGCGTCGCGCTCCCAGGTGAAGTCGAGCAGGCTCCGGATGGTGGTGGCCCCTGCGCGGGCACGGCAGAACGACGCGTAGTCGTGCAGGCCCAGGAGCGAGCGGGCCGCGGCCGTCATCGCGTCGAGGTCGAGGGAGTCGGTGATCCAGGTGGTGTACGTGCGGTCGAGCGGGTGGCGCATCGAGGAGGCGTCGGCCAGCCGGTACTCGTACCGCCGCCAGCGCGCCGAGAACCGCGCGTCGAACCCCTCCGGCGCCTCCGTCACCCGGTGCACCGAGACGTCGGTGTACTGCCCGAGGATCCCGCGGAGCCGCCGCTCCAGGATCGACGCGGGCGGGAACGGCTCCTCCCCCGGTCGGCGCCTGCCGCTGCTGATGCGGCCCCACTGCTCGGGGGTGAGGTCGACGTGGGCGACCTGGGCGCTGGCGTGCACGCCGACGTCGGTGCGCCCGGCGACCGTCACGGTCGGGTGCCGCTCGGAGCGCAGCACCAGGGCGAGCGACTCCTCGAGCACCCCCTGCACGGTGCGGAGGCCGGGCTGCTTGGCCCAGCCGGAGAAGTGCGAGCCGTCGTAGGCCAGGTCGAGGCGGACGCGGTGGAGCATCAGACGAGTCTAGAGCGAGCCGTGGTCGCGGCTCAGGCGACCGCGAGCGGGACGTCGACGGTCGCCAGGGCAGAGACCGCCCAGCCGACCAGCGTCGACTGCTCGCCGACCGAGGAGACGATCCGCGCCTCCCAGCCGCCTGCGAGCACAGCCAGCTCGGAGGGAGCGGAGGCGATGCCCTGCACCCAGTAGGCGGCCGTGCCCAGTGAGACCGGCACGGCGCCGAGCGCCTCGCCCGCACCGGTGAAGGTCTCGACGAGGGGCCCGCGGTGCAGCGTCAGCACGACGACCGGGTCTTCGCCGTCGACGGCGTAGGAGCACGTGTCTCCCGCGGCGGTGATCGACACGGTGCCCGCCGTCAGGCCGGCCTCCTGCTCGACGAGGGAGGCGGGGAGAGCGGTCGCGCAGTCCACACCCTCGCTCGACGGCACGGAGGGCACGGAGGACACGGTCGGTGCGGCCGACGGCACCGGGGTCGTGCTCGCGAGGCCCGCCGACTCCGGCACGTCGATCACCTCGCCGGAGGCGCAGCCGCTCACTCCGGCCGCGAGTGCCAGGGCGAGGAGCGCCGCAGCGGCCGAGGAGCGCAGTCGCACAGGAGTCCTCCGAGGATCGTCGGGGCGGACCCCGGGAGCGCCGGTCGTGACGCGGCCGCACCCGACGAGCGCAGCCGTGCCATCGTAAGCGACGATTCGCGCCACTCGGCCCCGTGGAACGACGAGAGCCCCCCGCCCCGGAGGGGACGGAGGGCTCTCGGCAGAAGGGGCGTGACTACTTGGTCGCGCCGGTCTCCTCGACAGGAGCGTCCTGCGCGGCGTCCTCGACGGGAGCGTCCTGCACGGGCGCCTCCTCGACGGGGGTCTCCTCGACGGGGGTCTCCTCGGCAGTGGGCTCCTCGGCGGGGGCCTCGTCCACCGGAGCGGACACGGGCGCCGTGGCGGTGCGCGACTTCTTCGCCTTGGGCGTGACGGGCTCGAGGACGAGCTCGATCACGGCCATGGGCGCGTTGTCTCCCTTGCGGGGGCCGATCTTGGTGATGCGGGTGTAGCCGCCCTCGCGCTCGGCGACGAGCGGAGCGATCTCGGTGAAGAGCTCGTGGACGACCGACTTGTCGCCGATCGTCGCGAGGACGCGACGGCGGGCGTGCAGGTCGCCGCGCTTGGCGAAGGTCACCAGGCGCTCGGCGAGCGGACGAAGGCGCTTGGCCTTGGTCTCGGTCGTCTTGATGCTCTTGTGCGTGAACAGGGCCGCGGCCAGGTTCGCCAGCAGCAGGCGCTCGTGTGCGGGTCCGCCTCCGAGGCGGGGGCCCTTGGTGGGCTTGGGCATGGGTTTACTCCAGTACTAAAGGGGTGTCAGCAGGTCGGACGCGAGGAGCCGGGGCTCCGGAGCGGAGGACCTAGATGCTCTCGTCGTCGTAGCTGTAGAAGTGGGCGCCGTCGAACCCGGGGACCGAGTCCTTGAGCGACAGGCCGAGCTCCGTCAGCTTCTCCTTGACCTCATCCACCGACTTCTGACCGAAGTTGCGGATGTTCATGAGCTGCGTCTCCGAGAGGGCGACGAGCTCATTGACGTTGTTGATGCCCTCGCGCTTGAGGCAGTTGTAGCTGCGCACCGAGAGGTCGAGGTCCTCGATGGGCATGGACAGCTCGGTCGAGAGGACCGCGTCGACCGGCGCGGGGCCGATCTCGATGCCCTCGGCCGCGTTGTTCAGCTCGCGGGCGAGACCGAACAGCTCGGTCAGCGTGCGTCCGGCGGAGGCGATGGCGTCGCGCGGCGAGATCGCGGCCTTCGTCTCCACGTCCACGACCAGGCGGTCGAAGTCGGTGCGCTCGCCGGCACGGGTGGCCTCGACGCGGTAGGTGACCTTCAGCACGGGCGAGTAGATCGAGTCGACCGGGATCTGGCCGGCCTCGGAGAACTCGCTGCGGTTCTGGGTCGCCGAGACGTAGCCGCGGCCGCGCTCGATCGTGAGCTCGAGCTCGAACTTCGCCTTGTCGTTCAGCGTGGCGATGACGAGCTCCGGGTTGTGGATCTCGACACCGGCCGGAGCCGAGATGTCCGCGGCGGTGACCTGGCCGGCTCCCTGCTTGCGCAGGTAGGCGGTGATCGGCTCGTCGTGCTCGGAGGAGACGACGAGTCCCTTGATGTTCAGGATGATCTCGGTGACGTCCTCGCGGACGCCCGGGACGGTCGTGAACTCGTGCAGGACTCCGTCGATCCGGATGCTGGTGACAGCGGCGCCGGGGATGGAGGACAGCAGGGTGCGACGCAGCGAGTTGCCGAGCGTGTAGCCGAAGCCGGGCTCGAGGGGCTCGATGACGAAGCGGGAACGGAACTCCGAGATGTTCTCCTCGGTGAGCGTCGGACGCTGTGCGATAAGCACTGATGATTCCTTTCGATCACGTGTCCGCTATATGACACGTGCGTTTGCGAGGTGTGGAGTTGTGAAAGAAATGCGCGATCCGCCGGCCGGCCGCACTCCCCGCCCGGAGGCGGTTCGTGCGGCCGGCCGACGGCTGCGAGTGCTGCTTAGACGCGACGACGCTTGGGCGGGCGGCAGCCGTTGTGCGCCTGCGGGGTGACGTCGTTGATCGAGCCGACCTCGAGGCCTGCGGCCTGGAGCGAGCGGATCGCGGTCTCACGACCCGAGCCGGGGCCCTTCACGAAGACGTCCACCTTCTTCATGCCGTGCTCCTGAGCCTGGCGCGCGGCCGACTCGGCGGCGAGCTGGGCGGCGAACGGCGTCGACTTGCGCGAGCCCTTGAAGCCGACTCCACCGGACGAGGCCCAGCTGATGACGGCCCCGGAGGGGTCGGTGATCGAGACGATGGTGTTGTTGAACGTCGACTTGATGTGGGCCTGGCCCACAGCGATGTTCTTCTTCTCCTTGCGGCGCGGCTTGCGCGCGGCCGACTTGGGGGTAGCCAATTCTGTATCTCCTCTAGGTCCGTGTCGCCCGCGTTACTTGCGGCCGGCCTTCTTCTTGCCGGCGACGGTGCGCTTGGGTCCCTTGCGGGTGCGCGCGTTCGTCTTGGTGCGCTGTCCACGGACCGGGAGGCCGCGACGGTGGCGGAGGCCCTCGTACGAGCCGATCTCGACCTTGCGGCGGATGTCGGCGGCGACCTCGCGGCGGAGGTCGCCCTCCACCTTGTAGTTGCCCTCGATGTAGTCGCGGAGCGAGACGAGCTGGTCGTCGCTGAGGTCCTTGACGCGGATGTTGCCGTCGATCCCGGTGTCGCTCAGGGTCTTGAGCGCGCGAGTGCGGCCGACACCGTAGATGTAGGTCAGTGCGACCTCCACGCGCTTCTCGCGCGGGATGTCTACTCCTGCCAGACGTGCCATTGTGGCTTCTCCTGTGAGTGAGTGGAGGTGTGAAGCAGCACCGGTGCCTCGGCCTCCGACCGAAGGTGTCCTCGCCGTCCACCCCGGGGTCGCCGGGGTGCTGCGCGATTTCTGGTGCTGCGGGTGTGTTCAGTTGTGCAGTGGGGGCGGCACGCCGCCCCTGCGCTCCCTCGCGGAAGCAGCGGGACTAGCCCTGGCGCTGCTTGTGGCGGGGGTTGCTGCTGCAGATGACCATCACGTTGCCGTGGCGGCGGATGATCTTGCAGTGGTCGCAGATGCGCTTGACGCTGGGGTTGACCTTCATTGTTCTTGTCCTTGTTTTCGCTGGCGTCGTGCTCCCGGCGGATGCCGGGGCCGTTCCTTACAGGACACGCACGTCGCGAACGTCAGCGGAGCGAACGTCTACTTGTAGCGGTAGACGATCCGGCCGCGGGTCAGGTCGTAGGGGCTCAGCTCCACGATCACCCGGTCCTCGGGGAGGATCCGGATGTAGTGCTGACGCATCTTGCCCGAGATATGGGCGAGAACTTTGTGTCCGTTGGTCAGCTCCACGCGGAACATCGCGTTGGGGAGCGCCTCGACAACCGCACCTTCGATTTCGATGACACCGTCTTTTTTGGCCATAGCCTCACTGTCGTTCGGAAGTAGTGTGTGTACTGGTCGTGCGAATGTTTCCGCGACGAGCCACCACCGGGCGAGAGCCCGGATCGGGGTTCGCGGGCATGCCGGAGCACGCGCAAAACACCAAGGGTCGATACTACGCGAATCGCGGCCGTTCCGCCACCTCGGGCGTGTCGCCCCCTCCTCCGCCTCCGCGCCCGACGCGCGCCCCCTGCCCGGCCCTGCGTCCGCCGCCGCCTAGGCTGGCTCCGTCGAGCCGGAGGGAGAGCACATGGCGCGCACGACGAGGTCCGCGACCGCGAGGCGGAGCTGGTACTCGCACCCGGTGGTGACGATCCTGGCGGCGATCGCGGTCATCGCCCTGGTGCAGACCTTCTTCGTGAAGGTGTACACGGTGCCGACCGGCTCGATGGAGAACACCCTCCAGGGCGGCGGATTCTTCGGCGACCGCATCCTGGTCGACCGCACCCTCGCCCTCCAGGGCGGGCCGGAGGAGGGCCAGATCGTCGTCTTCTCGCGCGACGCCGACTGGGGCGCGAGCGACGAGGCCGGCAGCCCCCTCTCCGAGATCGTGAAGACGTTCGGCGACGTCACCAGCATCGGCCCCTCCCACGAGGAGTTCCTCGTCAAGAGGCTGATCGCCGAGGGGGGCCACACCGTCTCCTGCTGCGACGCCGAGGGGCACGTGCTGGTCGACGGGAAGCCGCTGGACGAGTCCTACGTGTTCGAGGACTTCCCCTTCACCCCCGGGACCCTCGACTGCACGACGAGCCCCGCGTCCCTCCGCTGCTTCGACGAGTACACCGTCCCCGAGGGCTCCCTCTTCGTCCTGGGCGACCACCGGTCGAACTCCAACGACTCGCTCGGCGAGTGCCGCGGCGCCGGCGGGCCGATCGACTCGTGCGTGAAGACCGTGCCGATCGACAGGGTCACCGGACGCGTCTTCGCCGTGGCCTGGCCGCTCACGCGCTGGCGGCTGTTCTAGCGCTCCGCCCGAGCCGCCGCAGACGACGACGAGGTCCCCCGCGGGAAGCAGGGGACCTCGTCGTCGTTCACCGCCGTGCGGCCACGGGACTAGCCGCGGACGACCGCCACGACCCGGTCGAAGAGCGGATGCTCGGCCGTGAGGCCGGTGACCTCCGCCACGAACTCCTCCGGGGTGAGCGCGGCCAGCTTCTCGTGGAGCTCCACGCTCTGGGGGTCCTCGGGCACGTCGAAGCGCAGCGCGGCGCCGATCGCGGCGAGCAGTCCCTCCGGCGTGCGCCCGCGCTCGGCGAGCTCGGCCGCCGGTCCGATGAAGCGCTCGTGCCGCGACAGCTTCCGCAGCGGCTGGCGTCCCACCCGGTCGACCGTGTCGGTCAGGTACGGATTCGCGAAGCGCTTCAGCGTCTTCTCGAGGTAGGCCTGCTGCTCCTCGTCGCTGAAGCCGTGCTTGGCCACGATGAGCGCCTTGGTGTCCTCGAGCGCGGCCTTGACCGCGTCGTGCACCTCGGGCATCGTCAGCGCGTCGGAGAGCTTGTGCGCTCCGGCCGCGAAGCCGGTGTAGGCGGCCGTCGCGTGACCGGTGTTCACCGTGAAGAGCTTCCGCTCGATGAAGGGCTCGAGGTCGTCGACCCAGGTCGCGCCCGGGATCTCCGGCTCGGTGCCCTCGAACGGAGTGCGGTCGACGACCCACTCGAAGAAGCTCTCCACTGTCACGTCCAGGCCCTGGCCCGGGTCCTGGTTCGGGACGATGCGGTCCACCGCGGTGTCGGCGAAGACGGCGCGGGTGCGCAGGCGCTCCCACTCGTCCGCGCCGAGGTTCGCGGCGACCTCGGTCTGCAGGAGGCGCGTGGCGTTGATCGCGTTCTCGCAGGCCATGACCGCCAGCCGCGGCGCCGACTCGTCGCGGGCGGCGAGGCCCTTCGCGATCACGGGGGCGACGAAGCGCAGGATGTTCGGGCCGACGGCCGTGGTGACGATGTCGGCGGCGGCGATCTCGCGGACGAGAGCCTCCTCGTCGGCGGCCGAGTCGATCGCGCGGAAGCGGTCGACGACGTGCGTGGCCGCCTCCTCCCCCACCTCGTGCACCTCGTAGCTGTCGGCAGCGGCGAGGCGGCCGATCAGCTCGGAGTTGACGTCGGCGAAGACGAGCTCGTAGCCGGCGCCGTGCAGGATCAGGCCGACGAAGCCGCGGCCGATGTTGCCGGCGCCGAAGTGGACGGCGGTGGGCATCAGGAGTTGACCTCGCCCAGCAGGCTGTAGAGCGACTGCGCGTCCGGGGCGTCGAGGAGCTTCTGCACCTCGTCCTCCTCCGAGAAGATGATCGCGATCTTGGAGAGGATCTCGAGGTGCTCGTTGTCGACGCCGGCGATGCCGACGACGAAGCGCACCTCGTTGCCGTCCCAGTCGATCGGCTGCGCGTAGCGCACGAACGAGAGGGCGGAGGAGCGGATCTCGTCCTTCGCGTCGTTGGTGCCGTGCGGGATGGCGAGCAGGTTGCCCATGTAGGTCGAGACGGTCGCCTCGCGGGCGAGCATGGCCTCGTAGTAGGCGGGGGTGACCGCGCCGACGCCGACCAGCATGTCGGCGGCCTCCTTGATGGCGGCCTCCTTCGTGGTGGCGGTGCCGGAGGCGTCGATCTGTCCGATGGTGAGCACGTCGCTCATGGGGTGCGTCCTTCCGTGGAGGTGCTGACAGCGAGGGAACCCGCAGGGGCGAGCGGAGCGTGTCCGCTCTGTCGCACCCTACGGGTTCCCTCCGAATGGTTGGCGTACTACTTGCCGTGCTGCTCCGCGACCAGCGAGACGACCTCGTCGTACTTCGGGCTGTTCATGAAGTTGTCCACGGAGACGTGGATGGCGCCCGGGGTGCGCTGGCGGGCGCGCTCCGTGAGCTCGGCCTGGGTGATGACCAGGTCCACGTCGTCCTCGAGAGCGGCGATCGCCTTGTTGGTGACCGTGACGTCCTCGAAGCCCGCCTTCTTCATCTTGTTCCGCAGCACCGAGGCGCCCATCGCGGACGAGCCCATGCCGGCGTCGCAGGCGAAGACGATGTTCCGGACCTGGGTCGCGGTGGCCGTGGCCCCCGCGGTCGAGGCGCCGGCCGAGTCCTGCGGAGCGTTGGCGCCGCGGGCGTTGATGAGCGAGCCGACGGCGCTCTCCTTGCCCTTGTTCGCCTCGTTGGCGGCGACGGCGGCGGCGAGCTTGTCGTCGCCCTCCTGCTCCGCGGCCAGGTCGCGCTTGCGGCCGGACCGGATGATGACCGAGGCCACCAGGAACGACACGGCGGTCGCGAGGACCACCGAGAGGATGACGCCGAGGAAGCTGTCGTTCGCGGTCTGGAGGAGCACCGCGATGATCGAGCCGGGCGAGGCGGGGGCGCGGAGGCCGGAGTTGAACGCGACGTTCGTCGCGACACCGGTCGCACCGCCGAGGATGACGGCCGCGAGCAGCGCCGGCTTCATCAGCACGTACGGGAAGTAGATCTCGTGGATGCCTCCGATGAAGTGGATGATCGCCGCGCCGGGAGCCGAGGCGCGGGCCGCGCCGACGCCGAAGAACGCGAAGGCCAGGAGCACGCCCATGCCGGGGCCGGGGTTGGCCTCGAGGAGGAAGAGGTAGGACTTGCCCGCCTCCTCCGCCTGCTGCACGCCCAGCGGCGTGAGGATGCCGTGGTTGATGGCGTTGTTCAGGAAGAGGATCTTCGCCGGCTCGATGAAGAGCGAGGTCAGCGGGAGCAGGCCCGCGTTGACCAGGAACTCCACGCCCGCACCGAGGGCGGTCGAGAGACCGACCACGAGCGGCGCGACGCCCGCGAAGGCGAGGAGCGCGAGGAGGAGGCCGAGGATTCCGGCGGAGAAGTTGTTGACCAGCATCTCGAAGCCGGGCTTGATCTTGCCGTCCCAGATCGAGTCGACCTTCTTCATGAGCCACGCCGACAGCGGGCCCATGATCATGGCGCCGATGAACATCGGGATGCCGGCGCCGACGATGACGCCCATGGTCGCGATGGTGCCGACCACGCCTCCGCGGGCGCCGTAGACCATGCGGCCGCCGGTGTTCGCGATGAGGAGCGGGAGGAGGTAGGTGATCATCGGGGCGACGAGGCCGGTGTTGACCACGTCGGGATCCGTGCTCCAGCCGCCGAACTGCTGGACCCAGGTGGCGTCGATGCCGAGGAGCGGGAGCCATCCGGTCTGGATGAAGAGGGCCGTGATGAAGCCCCAGGCGATGAAGGCCGCGATGTTCGGCATGACCATTCCCGAGAGGAAGGTGCCGAAGCGCTGGACGTGGACGCGCGCTCCACCGCGCGTCGACGTCGCTGACGTCGTTGTCATGTGGTGTGTTCTCCGATTTCTAGGGGCGGGCG